>NZ_VWWC01000006.1:0-109347 GCF_011753175.1 Burkholderia sp. Cy-637
TGGACGATTGTTCGGGGGCGCGAGGCCGGGACGGCGGCCGCCTCGCCTCACCGGCGCCGCGCCGGGCCCGGCGCGCCGCGGGCTAACCGGGGGGCGGGAACTGGCGAGACGGGCAACGGGACGGCCGGCAGGGATGCCGGTTCGCGCAACGCGAGCCGAATTTTAACGGAAGCCCGCCGCGACGCGGCCCATCATCTCGTAACCGTCGTCGAACAGGTGCGAGAAGAACGGCATCAGGTTGGGGATCATCAGCTGCACCAGCAGCAGCCCGACCAGCATCAGCACCGGGAAGCCGACCTGGAAGATGCCGATCTGCGGCGCGGCGCGATTCAGGATGCCGAGCGCGAGGTTCGAGATCAGCAGCGCGGCCACCACCGGCAGCGCCAGCAAGAGGCCCATCGAGAACACATTGATGCCGGCGCCGGCCACGATGCGCCAGCCGGCTGCGCGCAGCAGGTTCGAGGAGATCGGCACGATATCGAAGGACTGCACCAGGGCGGCGATCAGCTGCAGGTGGCCGTCGAAGGCGATGAAGGCCAGCATCGCGAAGGCGTTGAGCACGCGGCCCAGCATCGGCGTGTTGCCGCTGTGCGGGTCGAAGAAGCTGGCGAAGCCGAGCCCCATCTGCAGGCCGATGTAGTCGCCGGCGGCCTCCACCACCGCGAACACGATCTGCATGGTGAAGCCGAGCGCGGCGCCGATCAGGAACTGGTTGACCAGGATCCAGATGCCCTCGGCCGAGAACACCGTGGCCTGCGGCAGCGGCCCGAGCGCGGGCGCCACCGCGATCGACACCAGGGCCGACACGCCGATCTTCACGCGCGCCGGCACCGAGGCATGGCCGATCAGCGGCGCGGTGGCCACCAGCGCGAGGATCCGCACGAAGGGCCAGAGGAACGCGGTCAGCCAGACGTTCAGCTGCGCGTAGGTGACGGTGAACATCGGCGCGTGAAAGGAGCGGAAGGGAGGGCAGCGAACGCGCTCAGCTGGTGCCGAGCGTGGCCACGTGCATCAGGATGTCGCGCATGTAGTCGAGCATGGTCGACAGCATCCAGGGGCCGGCGATCACCATCGTCACCACGATCGCGAGCAGCTTGGGGATGAACGACAGGGTCGACTCGTTGATCTGCGTGGCGGCCTGGAACAGGCTCACCACCAGGCCCACCACCAGCGCCACCAGCAGCAGCGGCGCGGCCAGCAGCAGGCCGATCATCATCGCCTGGTGGCCCAGCGTCATGACGGATTCGGGCGTCATCGCATCGTCCTCAGGTAAAGCTCTGCGCCAGCGAGCCGATCAGCAGCTGCCAGCCGTCCACCAGCACGAACAGCATCAGCTTGAAGGGCAGCGAGATGGTGGTCGGCGAGACCATCATCATCCCCATCGACATCAGCACGCTGGCCACCACCAGGTCGATGATCAGGAACGGGATGAAGATCGTGAAGCCGATCTGGAAGCCGGTCTTCAGCTCGCTGGTCAGGAAGGCCGGTACCAGCAGCGGCAGCGGCACGTCCTCGGGGCCCTGCATCGGCGGCGCCTTGGAGATGCGCGCGAACAGCGCGAGATCGCTCTCGCGCGTCTGCTTGAGCATGAAGGTCTTGAAGGGCGCGAGGCCCCGCTGCACCGCCTGGTCCATCGGCAGGGTGCCGGCCGAGAACGGCTGGTAGCCGTCGGTATAGGCGCGGTCCAGCACCGGCGACATCACGAACAGGGTGAGGAACAGCGCGAGGCCCACCAGCACCTGGTTGGGCGGGGTGGTGGTGGTGCCCAGCGCCTGGCGCAGCAGCGACAGCACGATGATGATGCGCGTGAAGCTGGTCATCATCAGCACGATGGCCGGCAGGAACGACAGCATCGTGAGCAGCAGCATGGTCTGCACGCTCAGCGAATAGGTCGTGCCGCCGTTCGGGCCGGGGCTGGTATTGAAGGCGGGCAGGCCTTGCGCCTGCGCATGGGCCAGCGAGGGCAGCGCGAGAGCGGCCAGCGGCAGCAGCGCGGCCAGCCAGGGCAGCACGCGGCGCAAGCCCGCCAGGGACGGGCGCGCGGCCGAGAAAAGGCAAAAGAAGGGACGAAGCACGGCGCGCGCGCTCGATCGATACGACATCATCTTCAGGAATCCTTGCGGGAGCGGCCACCCAGCCGCCTGGCGACTTCGCCGCCCAGCGCGCTGCGAAAGCGCTCGCCGAACGTGCCGGACAAGGCGGCGTCCTGCTCGGGCGCGGTCGTCGCCGTTGCCGTCGTCGCCGCCGGGCCGCCGGCCACCACGCCGGGCGTGCCGGCCGGCAGCGTGTGCAGCAGCCGTACATTGCCGGGCGCGACGCCCAGCACCAGCCAGGTGTCGCCGACCTCGACCACCGTCGCGCTTTCCTTGCCGCCCACCGCGACGCTGGCCACCACCTTCAGGGCGCCGCCGCGCCGGGCGGGCTGGAAGCCGAGCCGCCGCGCCAGCCACGCGCAGGCGAACACCAGGCCGATCACCACCGCGAGGCCGAGGATGGTCTGCAGCACCGCGCCGGCGCCCAGCGAGGGCACGGCCGAGCCGACCACGCTGCCCGAGGCATAGGAGGCGGGATGGTTGACGGCGTTCATGTCGGCCGCGCGCGCCAGGGCCGGCGCCAGCAGCGCCGCAGCGGCGAGCGTGGCGGCGGCTCCCGCCAGGCGCGCGGCGACGGGCGAGCCGGCCCGCCGCTCGGGCAGGGCGCGCACGGCGGAACGCTTCATCGATTCAGCTTCCGGATCCGCTCGGAGGGCGTGATGATGTCGGTCAGGCGGATCCCGAACTTGTCGTTCACCACCACCACTTCGCCCTGCGCGATCAGGCAGCCGTTGACCAGCACGTCCATCGGCTCGCCGGCCAGGCCGTCGAGCTCGACCACCGAACCCTGCGCGAGCTGCAGCAGGTTGCGGATCGCGATCTTGGTGCGGCCCAGTTCGACGGTCATCTTGACGGGGATGTCGAGAATCATGTCGATGTCGTTGTGCGTCGAGTTCGAGGCCGCCTTCGACAGCGGCTGGAACACGCCGGCACCGGTCGCGCCGGAGGCGATCGGCTGCTCGTTCTGCTCGGCGAGCGCGGCAGCCCAGTCGTCCATGGCTTCGTCCGCCGCGTCGGCGCCCGCTTGCTTGCCGTCGGGCGTCGGGTTCAGCTCAGTCATATCCACCTTCCTTCGTCGTATCGCTCGCGCCGATCATGCGGTTCACGCGCAGCGCGTATTGCCCATTGAAAATCCCGTAGCCGCATTCCATCACCGGCACGCCGTCCACCTTGGCGGTCACCGCGTCGCCGATGTCGAGCGGCAGCACGTCGCCCACCCGCAGGTTGAGGATCCGCTCGAAGGTGGTCGGCACCTCGGCCAGGTCGGCCGTCAGCTCGACCTCGGCGGCCTGCACCTGCTGCGACAGCACGCGCACCCAGCGGCGGTCGACCTCGAGCGCCTCGCCCTGGATCGGCGAGCTCAGCACGTCGCGGATCGGCTCGATCATCGAGTAGGGCATGCAGATGTGCAGGGTGCCGCCGGTCGGGCCGAACTCGATCGAGAACTGCGTGACGATCACGATCTCGTTGGGCGTGGCGACATTGGCGAACTGGGTGTGCATCTCCGAGCGCACGTGTTCGAACTGCAGCGGCCGCACGCTCTTCCAGGCCACCGTGTAATGCTCGAACACCATGTGCAGCAGCTTGCTGATGATGCGCATCTCGGTCTGCGTGAAATCGCGGCCCTCGACGCGGGTATGGAAGCGCCCGTCGCCGCCGAACAGGTTGTCGACCACGAAGAACACCAGGTTCGGGTCGAACACGAACAGCGAGGTGCCGCGCAGCGGCTTGACGTGCACCAGGTTCAGGTTGGTCGGGATCGGCAGGTTGCGGGTGAACTCGCTGTACTTCTGCACCTTCACCTGGCTGACCGAGATCTCGGCGGTGCGGCGCATGAAGTTGAAGATGCCGACGCGCAGCAGGCGCGCGAAGCGATCGTTGATGATCTCCAGGCCGGGCATCCGGCCGCGGACGATCCGTTCCTGCGTCGCGAGGTTGTAGGGGCGGACACCCGAGGTATCGACCGGTTCGTCGGTCGAATCGATCTCGCCGGTGACGCCCTTGAGGAGGGCATCGACCTCCTCCTGCGACATGAATTCTTCGTGGCCCATGGCGCTCCCTTGGCGGCTTACTGGACGACGAAATCGGTGAACAGCACCGCGTCGACGCGGGCGCTGCGATTGCCCGGCTGCGTCGGCTGCTCGATCAGGGTGCGCAGCTCGTCGGCCAGCTCGCGCTTGCCGTCGAGCGTGGCGAGATCCTCCGGATGCTTGTTCGACAGCGCCAGCAGGATCCGGCTGCGGATCTCGGGCATGTGCTGGGTCAGGTAGTCCTGGGCGGTCGGATCGGTGAGCTTCAGGGTCAGGCCGATGCGCAGGTAGTGCAGGCCGTCGTCGGACTGCAGGTTCACCGTCATCGATTCGAGCGGGAAGAACACCGGCGTGGCCAGCGACTGCGGCGCGGCATGCGGGGCGGCCACCGGCCCTTCGTGCTTGAGCAGGAAGTACCAGGCGGCGGCACCGCCCGCGGCGGCGATGACCAGGCCGATCAGCGCGAACAGCACGATGCGCTTGAATTTGCCGGTGGGCGGGCGTTCGGGTGAAGCGGAGGCGGTCGTGGTGGCCATGAGCTTGCTTACGTGATGACTCGTAGCCTGATTGTCAGCGGACCGACTGTTGCGCGATGGGAAGAACAGAGGGGGGATTTGCGTCCATCTCGCTGGTTTGTCGAATCGGGGAACGCACGCGGCGCGCGGCAAAGGCGGCGGCAGCGGGGAGGCCGGAAGCGTGCCCCAGGCAGGCCCGGCGGGGCTCGCGGCGGTGGCGAGGGCCGCCGCCGGGCGCACGCGATTACGCAGTCGCGGCGCCGAAGTGATGATTGTCTCCCGCCGATGTGGAATCGGCGTGACAGGTGCCAGCCCGTCGACCGGCGCCGAAGAGGCGATCGCTCCCTACACGGGCAGGTGCGCCAGCAAGGGCGCGAGCAGCACCATCGCCACGCCGGCGATCATCATCGTCAGGCTCGACACCACGCCTTCCTCGCCGCCGATCTCGCGCGCCTTGGCGGTGCCGACCGCATGCGCGGCCGCGCCGAACAGCGCGCCGCGCGCCAGCCGCGAGCGCAGCGGCAGCACCGCCAGCAACAGCTCGCCGAGCAGCATGCCGCACAGGCCGGTGGCGATCACGAACAGCGCGGTGAGATCGCGCGGCGCATGCAGGCGGTCCGAGACGGCCAGCGCGAAGGGCGTCGAGATCGAGCGCACCGCGAGGCTGCGCTGCAGCTCGGGCGACAGGTGCAGCAGCCTGGCCAGCAGCAGCGAGCCGCCCACGGCGGCCACGATGCCGACCGTCACGCCCACCGACAGCGACAGCCAGTGGCGGCGAATCAGGTGCCGATATTCGTGGATCGGCACCGCGAAGGCGATGGTGGCCGGGCCCAGCAGCCACATCAGCCAGCGCGTGTCGTGGAAGTAGACGGCATAGGGGATGCCGCTCAGCGCGATGGCCGCCACCAGCAGCGCCGGCACCATCACCAGCGGCGAGAACAGCAAGCTGGGGCGCTTCGCGTAGAGGCGTTTCGCCGCCAGGTAAAGGGCGATGGTGGCGGCCAGGCAGAGCGCGGACAGCGCGCCGCTGGCCGCGGGCGAAAGCTGGGCGAGGTCGAGGTTCATGGCGCTGTCCTCAGGCCTGGCCGCGGATCGGGATGATCGGCTGGCGCTCTCGCGAGCTGCCGCGCATGGCACGCGCCAGCGCCAGGCGCCGCTCGAAGCGGGCCGCCCGCTCGACCGCCAGCGCCACCGCGCCCATCACCAGCATCGTGCCTAGCACCACCACCAGGGCCAGCCGCCAGCCCTCGGCGCGAAACAGCCCGCCGTACTGGACCGCGGCGACCGTGGCCGGAATGAAGAACAGCAGCATGTCGGTGAGCAGCCAGTTCGCGCCGTCCCTCACCGCGGCCGGGCGGACCCGGCCCGTCATCAGCAGGACCAGCAGCACGGCGAGCCCGACGATGCCGGCCGGCACCGGCAGCCGGCAGATGCGCACCAGTTGATCGGCGAGCGCCCACAAGGCCGCCAGCGCGGCCGCCTGCAATACCACGCGCACGGCACGCGCCAGCGCTGGCGGCAGGCCCGGCGCCACGGGCTGCGCGGTTTCGGGGGAGGGGGTGGAAAGCGGGGCCATCGGGAGCTTGGACATGATGCGCGGCACGACTTGATCGACAGGACGAGCCGAGTATAGGATCGGCCTTGTCATAAATAAAATGACTTGTTCCCATCGAAATCATTCCCGATCGGAATTCTTCATCCCGGGAATCCCTGGCTCATATCGGAGGCTGCATGGAGCTGCGCGCGCTGCGTTATTTCGTCGAGGTGGTCCGCCAGCAGAGCTTCACGGCGGCCGCCGAACAGATGTTCGTGACCCAGCCGACCATCAGCAAGATGGTCAAGGCGTTGGAGGACGAGATCGGCACGCCGCTGCTGCTGCGCGACAGCCGCCAGATGGTGCTGACCGACGCGGGCCGGATCGTGTTCCAGCGCGGCCAGGACGTGCTGGCCGCGCAGGCCCAGTTGCAGGCCGAGCTCGACGACCTGGCCGAGCTCGGGCGCGGCGAGCTCACGATCGGCATCCCGCCGCTGGGCGGCGCCGCCTTCACGCCGGCCATCGCCGCGTTCCGGCAGCGTTATCCGAACATCGAGCTGAAGCTGTTCGAGCAGGGCGCGCGGATGATCGAGGCTGCGCTCGCCTCGGGCGAGCTGGAGCTGGGCGGGGTGCTGGAGCCGGTCGATCCAGCCGTGTTCGAGGTGCTGCGGATGGTGCGCGCGCCGCTCTGGCTGGTGGCGCGGCGCGGCTCGCGCTGGGACCAGGAGGACACGGTGCCGCTCGCCGACCTGGCCGAGGAACCCTTCGTGTTCTACGCCGAGGCGCTGGCGCTGCACCAGGCCGTGCTCGACGCCTGCGCGCAGGCCGGCTTCACGCCCTCGATCGTGAGCCGCAGCGGCCACTGGGACTTCATGGCCGCGCTGGTCCATGCCGGGGTGGGCATCGCGCTGCTGCCGGCGCCGTATTGCCGCCGGCTCGATCCGGCGCGTTTCAGTTGCCGGCCGATCGTCGAGCCCGAGATCGACTGGTCGATCGCCGCGGCCTGGAAGCGGCGCGGCTACCTCTCGCATGCGGCGCGGGCCTGGCTGGAGGTGGCGCGCGAAGTGGGCCCGGTCGATACCGACGACGACCTGGCCTTCGACAGCCTGCGCGCCTGGCCGAGCGTGGGCGGGCCGCGCTGAGGGGTGATACCGATCGGTATCGCGTCGATGCCGGGTCGATTGCTGCCGCGACAGGCATATCGAGGGTTTGCGCGAATCCGATCGCCCGGGCGGCGCAACGGAAATGCCCCTTTTTTAGAGGGCGTGGAAAAGCGTGAAGTGCCGGGCGATGCTCGCGGCGTTCGCCTCTCAGGTGCCGGCGGGCAGCGGCGCGTTGGCGATGAAGCGCTGCAGCAGCGCCGTCATGGTCTGCAGCTCGTCGGCCGAGAAACCGGCCAACTGCGCATTGAGCTCGCCCGCCATCAACCCCGGCAGCGCGTCGGCCGCCGCGCGGCCCGGCCCGGTCAGCCCGAGCTCGATCACGCGCCGGTCCGAGGCGCTGCGGCGCCGCTCCAGCAGGCCTTTCTTCTCCAGCCGGTCGAGCATGCGCGTCATCGATCCGCTGTCGTACGACAGCCGCCGCGACAGCTCCAGCGGCGTGCCGGCCTCGCCGCGCGCCAGCAGCAGCATCACGCCGATCTGCTGCGCGGTCAGCCCGAGCGGGGCCAGCGCCTGGTCCATGCGCTCGACGAAGGCCTGCCGCGCCCGCGACAGGTAGTGGCCGACGCTGGTCTCGAGCTCGATGTTGGCGGGGTCGTAGAGGGGAGCCATCGCGCGGAAGGGAAATCTGTTGTTTCCAGGGGAAAACCGCGCTCAGTATCTTGAAAATTGCTTGCTTGGTCAATATTATTTCAGGCAACCAATCCCGCTTCAGACATCCGCGAGCACCATGCCCACCCTTGCCTGATCCGCTACCCCGAGGAAGTTCGTCATGCCGTACCTGATCCAGATCGCCGGCGCCCTGCGCCGCTACGCCCGTCCCCTCTTGGCCCGCTCCCCGCGCGGCTGGAAGCTTGCGTTGATGGTGGCGATGCTGGTTCTGCCGGGCGGCTCGCTGGCGGCACTCGGTTTCGCCTGGATCGACCAGCGGCGCCAGCGCGCCAAGGATGGCGCCGCCACCTCCGACGAGCCGTCCTCGTGGCGGCTCGCGCTACGTCTGCACCCGCCGCATTGCACGCATTGAGGCTGCCGGCCCGCGACGGCGCCGAGCTCACCGTTCCCATTCCCTCCTCGCTCCTCGCCAGCTTTCGGCGCCGTAATCGCCGGTAACCAGCCACCCCGCGCCGGTAACACATCGGCTCGCCGCCACGTCTTAACCTTACGGCTGATCCGATCGTTTTTCCCGCGTTCGTCAGTTACCATTTCGGCCAGGCCGCGCGCAGCCGCGCCGTCGGCCGCATCGTTCGTCGCCCCGCATGCGGGCGCGCCCAGACAGGAATCCAGTCATGCAGCCAGTTCTTCCCTTGCGTGCGCATCACGCGCTGCGCGTCGCGGTGGCAACGGCCGTCGCGGTGCTCGTCGCCGGATGCGCGGTCGGTCCCGACTACCATCGTCCCGAGGTATCGGTGCCGGCCTCCTACAAGGAAGCGCCGGAAGGCTGGAAGGTCGCGCAGCCCGACGATCGCACCGATCGCGGCCCCTGGTGGGGCATCTACCAGGATCCGCAGCTCGACGACCTGATGAGCAAGCTGAACACGGCGAACCAGTCGGTCGCGCAGTTCGCGGCGGCCTATCGCCAGGCCCGCGCGCTGGTGGCCGAGGCGCGCGCCGCGTACTTCCCGACCGTCGGCGTGAGCGCCGGCGGCACGCGCTCGGGCAGCCCGGGCAGCACCGTCCAGGGCTTCAAGACCGGCCGCACCAACAGCACCTCCTACAACGCCGGGCTCGACGCCTCCTGGGAACTCGACCTGTGGGGCAAGGTGAGCCGCAACGTCAGCGCCCAGAAGGCCGGCGAGCAGGCCGCCGCCGCGGACCTCGCCAATGCGCGCCTGTCCGCCCAGGGCACCCTGGCGCAGACCTACTTCCAGCTGCGCGAGACCGACGCCGCGCAGAAGCTGCTCGACGACACGGTGGCCTCGTTCCAGCGCTCGCTGACGCTGACCCAGAACCAGTACGCGCAGGGCGTGGCCGCGCGCTCGGACGTGATCCAGGCGCAGACGCAGCTGCAATCGGCGCAGGCTTCGGCGATCAACAACGGCATCGCGCGCGCGCAGTTCGAGCACGCGATCGCCACCCTGATCGGCGTGCCGGCCTCGAGCTTCTCGCTGGCGCCGATGCCGCTCACCGCCGAGCCGCCGCGCACGCCGGCCGTGGTGCCCTCGGCGATCCTCGAGCGGCGCCCCGACGTGGCCGCCGCCGAGCGCCGCGCGGCCGCCGCCAACGAGCAGATCGGCGTGGCGATCGCCGCCTTCTTCCCGACCCTCACGCTGTCGGCCAGCGGCGGCGTGCAGAGCTCGGCCTGGTCGCAACTGTTCTCGCTGCCCTCGCGGGTCTGGACCGTCGGCCCGCAACTGGCGGCCACGCTGTTCGATGCCGGCCTGCGCTCGGCGCAGACCGAAGCGGCGCGCGCCAGCTACGACCAGAACGTGGCCGAGTACCGCGCGGCCGTGCTCAGCGCGTTCCAGGACGTGGAGGACAACCTCGCCTCGCTGCGCATCCTGGAGCGGGAAATCGTGGTGCAGCGCGCGGCCGTCGATTCGGCCCAGCGCGCGCTCGACATCGTCACCAACCAGTACAAGGCCGGCACCGTCGACTACGTGAGCGTGCTGACCGCGCAGACCACCGCCTTCAACGCCGAGCAGCAACTGGTGGTGCTGAGCGGCAATCGCATGGTGTCCTCGGTGAACCTGGTGAAGGCGCTCGGCGGCGGCTGGGACGCCTCGCAGATGGACCGCGAGACGGGCTCGGTGGAAGCGCCCGTCGCGGCCTCGTCGCCGTCGGCCGCCTCAGCCGCGGCTGGCACGCCGGTCGCGCAGCGCTGAGGCAAGGACAATCGGCAGCACCAAAAAAAGCGCCGACGGCATCACACCGTCGGCGCTTTTGCATTCGGGTCGATCCCGTCGATCGACGATCAGAAGGTCAGCGACACCGTGCCCGGGCCGACCGGATGACCGAGCAGGTTCAACAGGCCCGCCAGGTTCTCGCGCTGCGCGTCGTCGGCGCGCGCGGTGCCGGTGAACGAGGAGGCATGGCCGGCGAAGCTGCCGTGCCCTTCCAGGAACAACGGCCCCTTGAGCGTCGACAGGTCGAGCGTCGAATTCGCGCCCTGCGCCTGCCAGACCGCGCGATAGGAGCCGAGCGGCTTGACGATCGAGATCCGCGAGCTGACGTCGTTGATGGTCACGGTGAGCTGGCCGAACACGTCCTGGCCGAACAGCCGCCAGTCGCTCCAGCCGATCCGCACGTCGCCCTGCAGGTCTAGCGTGTTGAACGGCGTGCCGAGCCCCACCAGCAGCGAGGCCGGCACCGCCATCGCGCCCGCCGAGACGGTCGCGCCGCGCAGGCTGGCGTTGACGGTGATCGCGTCCGGCATGGCCTGGGTCTGGCGCATCTGCATCTGCACGCGGCCGGTGAACAGCGGCCAGAACGCGGTGCGCCATTCGATGCGGCCCGGCAGCAGGGTGGAGGCGCTGCGGTCGCTGCCCGGCGCCAGCAGCAGGGTGGCCGAGCCGTGCCAGAGCGAGCCATCGGGATCGACCAGGTTGACGTGGCCGCCGGTGGCGCGCGAGAACTGCGGCGTGACCCAGGCGGCCGGCAACTGCGCGACGATCACCACCAGGCTCGCCAGCGCGCCGATCACCAGCCACGGCAGCGCCGCGCGAATTCTCATCCAGACCGTCATCGGCGTGCGGCCTCCGCCGTGACGCCAGCCATCTTCATGCTGAAGCTCATTTGTTGTTCGCGCTCGACGGTTGCATGACCACGGTCAGGTCGACCTGGCCGTCTTCCTTCAGCGCGGTGGCATGCGCCTCGCCCACCTGCACCTTGAACTGCTTGCGCACGTCGTCCACCCACTGCGTCCAGGCCGGGAAGGCCGCGTTCTTGAGCTGGATCTGCACGCCGTTGCCGACCACCTGCACCTGCGCGGCCGCGAAGCCGTGATCGGACAGCGAGCTGGTCAGCGCGTCGCGCAGCGCGATGCCGGTGGGCGCCACGCCCTGCGCGGCGGCGGCCAGCGAGCGCGCCTCGTTGGCCTGCTCGGTCATCTGCGCGAGCTGCAGGCGCATGCCCGGCAGCGAGGTGGCGATCTTCTCGCTGTTCTCGGCCGCCGGCGACCACAGCAGCGAATACAGCACCACCAGCACCAGCAGGGCGCCGCCCCAGCCCAGCAGCAGCTTCTCGCGCGAATTGCGCTCGTCCCAGAACTGGGTGAGGGTTTCGGTCAGTTCCGCCTTCATGATCCGCTCCGGATGGTCCATTTGCCCGTGCTGCTGTCGATCTCGCCCGACAGGCCGTTACGCGCCAGGCGCGCGCCGAAGTCGGGATCGACCTTGATGGCGGGCTTGAAGCCGACGTCGAGCCGGCGGTCGTGATAGTCGAGCGAGGCGATGCCGTTGGCCGGCAGCGGCCCGAGCGAGCGCGCCACGCCGCTGGCCAGCGCGAGGAAGTCGTTGGGCGAGAGCTCGCCGGCGGCCACCCGCAGCTGGTCGATCTGGCGCGTCATCTGGGCGGGCGGATCGAGCACCGTGGTGGTCTTGGGAAAGGCCGTCAGCAGCGTCTCGGTGATCTGCGCCGAAATCGCGTCGCGCTCGCGCGCCAGGCGCCACCAGTGGATGTTGATGCCGACCACCGCCACCAGCAGGGTAATCACCGCCAGCGCGGCCGGCAGCTTCAGGCGCGTGAGCGTGGCGCGGTCGAAGCGCCAGGGCACGATCTCGAAATCGAACTGGCAGAGGTTGAAGCGCGTCTCGAGCGCGCGGCGGGCGAAGGTGTCGAAGGGCAGCGGCGTGGTGCCGGGAATCGCGTCGGGATCGGCCGGCGGCGTGATCGAGGCGAGTTGCGGCTCGGCACCGGGCGCGCCGAGCTGGTACAGCTCGAACGGCCCGCCCGCGGTCAGCACGGCCAGCGTCGAGCCGGCCGAGGCGGCCGGCGCGGTGAGGCCCTCGCCGAGCGCGCCGCGGGCGATCGCCAGTTCCACGCGCGGCGCGGTCGCGATCGACAGCGCCTCGTCCACCGGCATCGATTCGATGCGCGCCATGATGGCGGCGACGATCGGTGCGCGCGGCGCCTCGCCGTCGCTCACTTCCGGCGTGTCCTCGGGCGAGATCACGGCGGCCTCGCTGAGGCCCGCGCCGTCCTCGCCGGCCAGGGCCGCCTCGGCGGCGGGCGCGAGCGTGGCGCCGGCCGGCTGCGGCAGGCAGCGCATCGCCGGCACCGCGCGGATCGCGCGATGGCCGGCGGTGGTGAAGGCCTCGATGGCGAAGCGGAACCACTCGCGATCGATCACCGCCAGCACGCGCCGGCCGTCGGGCAGCACCACCGGGTCGACCGCGATATGGCAGGCCTGCGCGTCCTGGATCACGTAATCCTCGACGATGTTCGGCAGCGCCTGGCGCAGCTTCGGCCCCTTCACGGCGGGCACCGCGGCGGCCAGCAGCAGCAGGTCGCGCGCGGCCACCACCAGCACCGTGGAGGCGGCTTGCGGCAGGGTGGCCAGCGAGCTGCGTCCGGCGCGCTGGGTGTGGCCGCTCTTGTCGACGAGCGCGAACGACAGCTCGGGCCATTGCCACTCGGCCAGCGGCACGGCCGGTTCGCGCGGCGGCAAAACAACAATCAACGTGCTCAAGAGCTCCTCTCCCGGATGGCGTTGTTATAGCTGATCGGAAACCCGGACCACGCGCGTGGTGTGCGTGGTGGGGTCACGATACACGAGCGAGGTGCGGTCGATTTCCGCGCGCCCGTGCTCAATATGACCGTGAACGATGAAATAACTGGACGTCACGTCGATCTGGGTCGGGTCCAGCAGCGTGTTCGGCACGCCGGTGGCCTGCAGCGCGAGCTGCGCATCGCCGACGTTGCGGAAGAACACGTTCTCGCGGCGCGCCACCAGCGTCTGCGCGGAGGACACCGAGAGCCCCGGCAGCAGCGCGGCGATCACCTCGGCACGCGCGGTATTGAGGTTGACCGGCGTGGTGGACGGCAGCACCGTCACGAAGGGCCGCAGCTTCTCGACGATCTCGGGCGTCACGCCGTTGACGTCGAGCAGCGAGTCGACGCTGGTCGGGATCAGCGGCGAGGCGCCCGCGCCGGCGTCGGTGCTGTCGCCGTTGTCGAAGCCCGGGTCGGGATTGCCGGAGTTCAGCGTGCTGTCGCCCTGCGGCGCGACCACCGGCGCGTTGCCGGTGCCGGGCGGGTTGGCGTTCTGGAAGCGCGTCGCCGAAAAGCGCAGGCCGGCGCGGATCTGTTTGGCCACGCGCACCGCCAGCGTCGAGTCGATCGACAGCGACACCAGCAGGCGCTTGAAGACGGCCACCGAGGAGGCATTGATCTGCAGCACGCCCGGCGCCGGCGAGGACACCAGGTTGCGCAGGTTGAAGCGCGATTGGGCATCCTCGATATCGCCGGACAGGTAGGTGTCGTCGTCGCCCGAGACGTCGGTCACGCCGATCTTGCCGAGGAAGTCGGATAGCTTGGTCTTGGCGATCGGCACCGCCCAGATGCCGCCGAGATAGGTCACGCCGGGGGCCGTGTCGCCCTCGGAGCGCAGGATCATGCGGGTCCAGTCGAGCGCGCCGCGCGCCACCCACTGCGCCTGCATCAGCAGGCGCTGGTTCTCGATGCGGCGGATCTGCACCTGCTGGCGCCACAGCATGCCCGACACCAGGATCGCGGTGAGCGCCACCACCAGCAGCGCGCTGATGATCGCCACGCCGCGCGAACGGGCGCGCGAGGCCGGCGCGCGCGCGACGCGGCGCCGGCCGCGGAGGCGGGAAAGGGATATGGAACAGGGCGCGCGCATCGTCATTCTCCGACCAGGAACACGCGCTTGATCGGCACGTGCAGCGAGGTCGCGCCGATGCCGACCTCGAGCCCCGTGACCGAGCGCTCGGGCGGCCCGTTGCCGACGATCGGCTGCTTGAGCGCGTCGTTGTTCTTGGCGAGCGCGTCGTCGGCGGTCGGCATGTTGATGGTCCAGCCGACCTTGGGCACGTAGACGCGCGCCGTGATCGCGCCCACGCCGCGCATCAGCGGCACCGAGCTCCAGTCGTCCACGCCGCTGTCGGCCAGCATGCTGCGCAGCACGCGCGCGTCCGAGATCGGCGGCGAGGCGTAACGCACCACGCGCCCGGAGCTGATCAGGTAGCGCACGATCTGGATGCGCGGCGCACCGCCCGGCGTATCGAAGCGGCGCACGATCTGCAGCGTGTTGCCGACCACGCGCACCGGCGGCTGGCCGGCCTCGTCGTCACTGACGGCGCGGCGCGCGTCGATGCGCATCTGGTCGAACATCTGCGCGAAGGTGCGCTCGTCCTCCATCACCGCCTCGACATGATTGCGCCCGCGGATCACCTGGTCGAGCCCGCGCCAGGACAGCAGCGCGAGCACGGCCAGGATGGTGATCGCGATCAGCATCTCGATCAGCGTGAAGCCGCGCGAATCGCGTGACGCGCGCGGGCCGCCGGGGCGGCGGCGCTCAGAGCGAGCGATTGGTTTCATTGGCGACCACCGTGACCATCTGCGCGAGCACGCTGGCCTCGCCTGTCTTGCGTACCGAGATCTCGACGCGCCGGAACACCGGGTTCGGCGTGGTTCTCACCTTCTGCGTGCAGGTCAGCGCGAGGTTGCCCTGCGAGCAGTCGAACTCTTCCTCGCCGACCTCGGGCCAGGCGTGCGCGAGGCGCAGCTGGCCGAGCACGTTGTCGGCGCTCCAGCTCGCCAGCAGGCGATCGTTGAGCGCGCCGGAATTGCTGGCCAGCGTGCCGACCGCGCGGATCGAGGCGGCCAGCGCGACCGCGATGATCGCCAGCGCGACCAGCACCTCGATCATGGTGAAGCCGCGCGCGCGGCGCCGCGGCGAAGGCGGGGCCCCGCGCGAAGGACGGAACGGGGTGGACATGGTCAGCGCACCTCGTAGCGGCCGTTGCCGGTGCCGACGATCGTCGCGCTGCCGACCGCGGAATAGAGCGTGATGCGCACCGGGATGTCGACCGGCTCGGTGCCGAACACGATGCGATGCACCTCGGTGTCGGAGCCGGGATAGTCGATGGTCGCGCCGGTCACGCCGCCGTCCCAGTTGCGCGGCCGGAACAGGTCGTCGCGCAGCGGGCGCCAGCCGTCCTCGCTGCGCACGTCGAAGCGGAAGCCGTTGTCGGTGGGCTGCCAGGCGATCGGCCGCGCGCGCACCTGCGCCTCGTCGCCCGCGCTCTCGAGCAGCAGCGCCACGCGCTGGGCTTCCTCGCGCAGGTCGGTGCGCGGATTGCGGTGCATGGTCAGCGTGGCCGCCGACACGAGGATCCCCGCGATCACGAGCACGACGAGCATCTCGAGCAACGTGAAGCCACGCATCCGCCGGGGCGGGAAACGCAGCGAGGTCGTGCCGGTGGTTCGCATGTCAAACGAAACTGACCAAGAGGGAAGGGACGGGCGGTGCGATCCGATGCGCCGGGCTTACTGCCAGGAACCGATGTCGGCGTCGTTGTTCTCGCCGCCTTCCTTGGCGTCGGCGCCGTAGCTGAACACGTCGATCTCGCCGTGCACGCCCGGGTTCAGGTACTTGTACGGGTTGCCCCAGGGATCGTTCGGCAGGCGCTCGAGGTAGCCGCCGTCCTTCCAGTTGTTCGGCACCGGATCGGTGGTCGGCTTGGCGATCAGCGATTGCAGGCCCTGCTCCTGGGTCGGGTAGCGGCCGTTGTCGAGGCGGTAGAGCTTGAGCGCCTGCATCACGGTGCCGATGTCCTGCTTGGCGGCCACGCGGCGCGCTTCGTCCGGGCGGCTCATGATCTTCGGCACGATCAGCGCGGCCAGGATGCCGAGGATCGCGATCACGACCATGATTTCGATCAGCGTGAAGCCGCGTTGGCGACGGCCTGCCGGCGAGCGGCGATTGATCCACGTTTGCATGAGTGAAACCTCTCTTTCAAAAACAGTAGTCAACATTGAATGGCACCCGCGGGGCACGTCGCCCGCGCAGCGAAGCCGCATTGTAAGGCGGCCTGCGCTGCGGGCTTTCACTCAACGCAAATTTCATATTCATCCGTACAATAGCCCGCATGAACGCGCTCTCGATCCGGATCCTATCCCTCGCCCTCTTCGCGGCCTTGTGCGCGACGGCCACCTACTGGGCCATCACGCTCTCGGCGCATCAGGCCCCGCTACCCGCCGCCGCCGCGCGCGCTCCCTTGCGCACGGAGGACGCTGCCGCGCTGTTCGGCGGGCAGCTCACGCACAACCCCGTGGAGGACATCCACCTGTTCGGCATCCTCGCGCTGCGCCAGGGCGCCGCCGCGATCGTCGGCATCGGCGGCGATCCGGCCCGCACCATCACGCTGGGCGGCGACATCTCCCAGGGCACCAAGCTCGCCGAGGTCCGCGCCCGCTCGATCGTGATCGACCGCAACGGCGCGCATGCCGAGATCTTCCTGCCGGCCAACACGCCCGGCCCCGCCATCTACGTGCGCTGAGCCGTTCCTTCCCATAACGCCTGTCACTGACGTTCATTCCGGCAACGGGTCGCGATCGCGGCCCGTTTTGCTTTGCATCCCTTACTGCACCATGTTGTTCAGCTCGATGATCGGCAGCATCACGGCCAGCACGATCACCAGCACGATGCCGCCCATCGCCAGGATCAGGAGCGGCTCGAGCAGGCTGGTCATGAACATGGTGCGGCGCTCGAGTTCGCGCGCCTCACCCTCGGCGGCGCGGTCGAGCATGGTGGTGACGTCGCCGGTGGCCTCGCCCGAGCGGATCAGGTGCACCAGCACCGGCGGGAACGTCTTCACGTGGTTGAGCGCGCGCGACAGCGAGGTGCCCTCGCGCACGCGCACGATCGCGTCGTCGATATTGCCGCTCATGGCGCGGTTCGAGAGCGTCTCGCCGGCCGCCTGCAGCGCGCGCAGGATCGGCACGCCGGCCGCGGTCAGGATCGCCAGCGTGCTGGCGAAGCGCACCGTGTTGTAGCCGCGCACCAGCTTGCCGGCCAGCGGCGCGCCCAGCAGCCAGCGGTCGAAGGCCAGCCGCGGGCCGGCGCGCGAGAGCGTGGTCTTGACGATCCAGGCCAGCACCACCACGCCGATCAGCATCGCCCACCACCAGTGCCGCACGAAGTCCGACAGCGCCATCATCACGATGGTCAGGAAGGGCAACTGCTGCTTGGTGCTGGCGAACACGTTCACCACCTGCGGCACCACATAGCTGAGCAGGAAGGTGACGATGCCGAACGCGATCAGGGTGACGATGCCCGGATAGGTGAAGGCGAGCACGATCTTCTGCTTGAGCGCGTTGCGCTGCTCGATGTAGTCGGCCAGGCGCGACAGCACGATGCCGAGCTTGCCGGTGTGCTCGCCGGCCGATACCAGGGCGCGGTAGATCTCGGGGAAGTCGCGCGGATGCTCGGCCAGCGCGCTGGCCAGCGAATGGCCGCCCAGCACCTCGGCGCGGATCGCCGCCATCAGCTCGCGGATGTAGTCGCGCTCGGCCTGCTCGGTGAGCACCGCCAGCGATTCGCCGAGCGGCAGCCCGGCGGTCAAGAGGCTGGCGAGCTGGCGCGTGAGGATGGCCTGCTCGCGTTGCGAGAGCTTGCGGCCGATCGACAGGCGCTGCTTGCGCTGGCCGCGCGAGCGGCTCGCGGCCGGCTCGACCACCAGCGGCGTGAGACCCTGGCCGCGCAACTGGCCGCGCGCGGCGCGCGCGCTGTCGGCCTCGATCACGCCCTTCTGGGGGCGGCCGCCGGAATCGATCGCTTCGAAACGGAATGCCGGCATCGCGCTACGCGCCTCCCGTCACGCGCAGCACTTCCTCTAGCGAGGTGTTGCCCTGCGCGAGCCAGCGTTCGGCGTCGTCGCGCAGCGTGCGCATGCCGTTCGAGCGGCCCGAGGCGAGGATTTCCGAGTCGGGCGCGTTGCGGTGGACCAGCGAGCGGATCGCGTCGTCGATCACCAGCAGTTCATAGACGCCGCGCCGGCCCGTGTAGCCCGAATGGCCGCACTTCTCGCAGCCCACCGGGTGATAGATCACGCGGCCTTCCTCCTCGCGCGGTTCCTTGCAATGCGGGCAGAGCTGGCGCACCAGCCGCTGCGCCAGCACGCCGAGCAGCGAGGAAGCCAGCAGGTAGGGCTCGACGCCCATGTCGGTCAGGCGCGTGACGGCCGAGGCGGCGTCGTTGGTGTGCAGCGTGGCCAGCACCAGGTGACCCGTCAGCGAGGCCTGCACGGCGATCTGCGCGGTTTCGAGATCGCGGATTTCGCCGATCATGATCACGTCCGGATCCTGGCGCAGGATCGAGCGCAGCGCGCGCGCGAAGCTCATGCCGATGCGCTCGTTCACCTGCGTCTGGCCGATGCCGGACAGGTCGTATTCGATCGGATCCTCGACCGTCATGATGTTGGTGGTGGCCGTCTCCAGCCGCGACATCGCCGCGTACAGCGTGGTGGTCTTGCCCGAGCCGGTCGGGCCGGTGACCAGCACGATGCCGTGCGGGCGGCCGATCAGCTTGTCGAACTGCACCAGCGTGTCGCGGCCCATGCCGAGCGCCTCGAGGTTCAGGCGCGCCGCATCCTTTTCCAGCAGACGCAGCACCGCGCGCTCGCCGTGGCCGGTGGGCAGCGTCGAGACCCGCACGTCCACCGGGCGGCCGCCCACGCGCAGCGTGATGCGGCCATCCTGCGGCAGGCGTTTCTCGGCGATGTCGAGCTGCGCCATGATCTTGATCCGCGAGATCAGCGCGCCGTGCAGGGCCTTCTTGGGCCGCACCACGTCGCGCAGCGTGCCGTCGACGCGAAAGCGCACCACCGAGGCGTTCTCGAAGGGCTCGATGTGGATATCGGAAGCCTGCTCGCGCGCGGCCTGGGTGAGCAGGGCGTTGATCATGCGGATGATCGGCGCGTCGTCCTCCGATTCCAGCAGGTCCTCGACTTCCGGGATGTCCTGCATCAGCCGCGACAGGTCGACCTCGCCTTCCACCTCGCCGACCACCTGCGCCGCGCTGCCGTCCTGGCGCGCATAGGCGGTGTTGATGGCCTGCGCGAGCTCGTCGGCCGGCAGCCGGCGCGCGGTCAGCGCGCCGAAGTTGCGGGCCACCTCGGCCAGTGCGGCATCGGTGGTGCGATCGCTGATCCAGACCTCGATCGCCTCGCCGTCCTGCTGCGCGACCAGGATCTGGCCGGCCTTGGCGAAGCCGTAGGGCAGCAGGCGAGCGGCGATCGCCGATGGCCCCTCGCTGGTCGCTGCATCGCGCACGGCCTCGTTCACGGCTGCGCTCCCGGCTGGGTGGTCAGGCCCGGCGTCGGCACCGGCGCGGTGACGGCGGGGGCCGGCATCGGCGCGGGGTTCACCGTCGGCGCGGCTACCGCGGGAGCCGGCACGTTGGTCGGTGCGCTGCCGGGCGCGGCCGGATAACCGGGGGTGCGCGTCATGCGCGTCAGGTCGAACAGGTTCGCGGCCGGGGCCCCGCCCTGGCTCGGGCCGAGCGGCATCGGCGGCGCCACCGGATCGTCCTTGTCGCGGATCAGGTTGTTGTCGGACTTGTACGCGCCCTGCACACCCTGGATGTAGTCGTAGCGGTTCGCGGTGACGGCCTGGGTGGTGGCCTGGTCGCTGAGGATCACCGGGCGCAGGAACACCATCAGGTTGGTTTTCTGGCGTGTCTTGCCTTCCGAGCGGAACAGCTGGCCGATCCAGGGAATGTCGCCGAGCAGCGGCACCTTGTTGTTGCTGACCTGGTAGTTGTCCTGCATCAGGCCACCGAGCACGATGATCTCGCCGTTGTCGCACAGCACGGTCGACTGGATCGAGCGCTTGTTGAAGGTCGGCACACCGACCTGGCTCGAGCTGTTGCTGGTCGTCGCGCTCGCCACCACCGAGGAATCCTCGGTGTAGATCTGCATCTTCAGGATGCCGCCGTCGGTGATCTGCGGCTTGACGTGCAGGGTCAGGCCGACGTCCTGGCGATCGAAGGTATTGAAGGCGTTGCTGTTGCTGCCGCTGGTCAGGTTTGCGTAGGAACCGGTCGCGATCGGTACGTTCTGGCCGACCACGATCTTCGCTTCCTCGTTGTCGAGCGTGACCAGGTTAGGCGTGGACAGCACGTTCGCGTCGGTGGTGCCCGAGAAGGCCTGCAGCAGGGCGCCCAGGCCCGTGATGCCGAACATGTTCTTGAGCCAGCCGATGTTCAGGCCCGGCGTCAGCGCGCCGGCCGCCGCCGCCGCGGGGCTGATATTGGTCCCCGCGACCTGGGCCGCGGACGAGGTCAGGCCGGTGATGCTGTTGCCGAGGTTGGGCAGGCCGGTGTTGAGCGAACTGCCCGCGTACAGCGCGTTGTTCGCCACCTGCCACTGGATACCCAGGTTGGCCGAGGTGCTCGAGTTCAGCTCGACGATCAGCGCCTCGATATAGACCTGCGCGCGACGCTCGTCGAGCTGGTCGATCACGGCGCGCAGGTTGCGGTAGACCGGATCCGAGGCGGTGATGATCAGCGAGTTGGTGGCCGAATCGGCCTGGATCATGCCGCCGGGCTGGTTGTCGTCGCTGCTGTTCTTGTTGCTGGAGAAATCGTCGCTCTTGCCGCCGCTGCCGCTGCCGTAACCGCCGCTGCTCGAGCCCGAGCCCGACGAGGAGGACAGCGAGGACGAGCCGGAAGGCAGGGGCGCGGTGCCGGCGCTGCCGGTCGAGAAGTTGCTGCCACCGCCGGAGCCGCCGCCCTGGTTGAACGAGTTCGCGTCGTTCGAGGAAGCCGAGCCGCCGCTGTCGCCCTTGCCGAGCATGCCGCGCAGCGTCTTGGCCAGCTTCACCGCGTCGGCGTTGCGCAGCCGCACCACGTGCATGTTGCCGGGCACCGCGCTGGGCGCGTCGAGCTGCGCCAGCAGGCGCCGCGCCGAGGCCAGGCGCGAGCCGTTCGAGGCGCGCAGCAGGATCGAGTTGGTGCGCGGGTCGGCCGACACGTTCACCTTCAGCGTCGCGTCGGTATTGCCGATCGAACCCGGGTCGAGCAGCTTGCCGAGCTGGCTGGCGATGTCGATCGCGTTGGCGTTCTTGAGCGGCACCACCACCACCTGGGTGCCGGCCGCGTTGTCGACGCCGGCGATGATCTGCGCGATGCGACGCACGTTGTCGGCGTAGTCGGTGACCACCAGCGTGTTGTTGGCCGGGTAGGCGGTGACGGTGTTGTTCGGCGAGATCAGCGGACGCAGCACCGGCAGCAGGTTGTTGGCCGATTCGTTGTGCAGCTCGAACACCTGGGTGACGATCTGGTCGCCGTTGGCGCGCGGGGTGTTGCCGATGTAGGTCGGCACGCCCTGCAGCTTGGCGTCGGCCTCGGGCACCACCTTCAGGACGCCGTGGTCCTGCAGCAGCGAGAAACCCTGCATGCGCAGCGCCGATTGCAGGGTCTTGAGCGCCTGGTCCTCGGGCACCGACTTCTCGGATACCAGGTTGAGCTGGCCCTTCACGCGCGGATCGACAATGATGGTCTTGCCCGTCGCCGCACCGATGGCCTTCGCGACCTGGTCGATGTCGGCATTGACGAAATTGAGCGTCACCTGGGCCTGCGCGAGGCCGATCTGCGAGGCGACGATTCCGGCGACGACGAGCGCTTTTGCAGCGCGCCGCATAGCAAAACGAGTGGTTGTCATGAGGGTGGGTAATCGATGCCGGGTAAGGCCGTATCCGACGATAGAGCGTGATTGCACTTAGCAAAAAACGGACATTAGCAGCTTTTCGTGTCCGAAATATCACATCGGACCGAGAGCGTTCTCACTTTTTTCAACAAAGCCGCCAAGCCCGATCGCGGCGCCATTTCGTTCGCAAGATTTCGCAAGATTTCGGAATAAAAACCAAGGAAAACCGGGCGACCGAAGCGGGCAACCACGCGCATCGGACGGTGGCACAAGGCGGCGAGGCCCCGGTATGATACGGGCGGCGCGCAAGCGGCGCGCAATTTCCGTGTTGGGGGTTTTCCCACCCCGAACTCCCGTATTTGCTGCCATTCGGAAGGCTTCCTAATGCAAATTAGGTGTTTTCTTATCGTCGTGTCGCTTGCCGCCGCGGGTTTCAGTGCCCCCGCGCGGGCCGACTGCTATGACGAGGCGGCCAAGTACCAGAAGGTCAATCCGCTGATCCTGCGCGCCATCGCGTGGCAGGAATCCCACAACACACCCGATGCGATCAACCGCAATGCGAACGGTTCGACCGATTACGGGATCATGCAGATCAACTCGATCCATCTGTCGCGGCTGGCCCAGTACGGCATCACCAAGGACACCCTGATGCAGCCGTGCAAGAACGTCTATATCGCCGCCTGGCACCTGCGCCAGAAGATGAACAAGTACGGCAATACCTGGGCGGCGATCGGCGCTTACCACTCCGAAACACCGCCGCTGCGGGACAAGTACGCGCACCAGATCGCGGCGATCCTGTCCAAGTGGCGCCTGCTGCCGGCCGAGAACGAGCCGCGCTGAAACACGCCGAGGCGCGCTTGCGCCCGGCTCGCCGATCGGCGGTTTGCGCATCCCTGCCTGTTTAGCGGGCCCAGCCGCGGTTTTACCGAATCCCGTCTACTTCCTGCCGCCGCTTCCCGGCCAGGCTCCTGCCGCCTGCTATCCAGATATGGCGAGCCGACGTTTGGGGCCTCGCGGCCGGCGCCCCAGCCCGGCGCGGGCGGGCCCAGCCGGGTTTGATGCACAATGCGGCTTTCACGCCGCCGTGCGCGCGAGCCTCGTTTCGCCGCGCCGGCCGCCGCTTCCGCCACTTTCCAGGGTACGCACCGCCATGAACCAGCCCCTGCCCGTCACCGTGCTGTCCGGCTTTCTCGGCGCCGGCAAGACCACGCTGCTGAACCACGTCCTCGCCAATCGCGAGGGCCTGCGCGTGGCCGTGATCGTCAACGACCTGGCCGAGGTCAATATCGATGCCGCGCTGGTCGAGGATCGCGCCAGCCTCTCGCACGTCGAGGAGCGGCTGGTCGAGATGTCCAACGGCTGCATCTGTTGCACGCTGCGCGACGACCTGCTGGTCGAGATCCGCCGGCTCGCGGCCGAGCAGCGCTTCGACGCGATCCTGGTCGAATCGACCGGCGTGGCCGAGCCGATGCCGATCGCCGAAACCTTCGGCTTCGTCGACGACGAGGGCGAGACGCTCGGCGATATCGCGCGGCTCGACACCATGGTCACCGTGGTCGACGCCTTCAATTTCCTGCGCGACTACGGCTCCGACGAGGGCCTGGCCGACCGCGGCCTGGCCGAGGGCGACGACGATCGCCAATTGGTCGAGCTGCTGATCGAGCAGATCGAGTTCTGCGACGTGCTGGTGATCAACAAGGCCGACCTCGTCGCGGCGGACGAACTCGCGCGCCTGCAGACGATCCTGGCCAGCCTCAACCCGCGCGCGCGGCAACTGGTGAGCCGCTTCGGCGCGGTGCCGCTGCGCGAGGTGATCGACACCGGCCTGTTCGATTTCGAGGCCGCCGCCAATGCGCCGGGCTGGCTCGCCTCGCTCGAGCATCGGCACGATCACGAACACGGGGAAGATTGCGGCGAGGATTGCGGGCACACGCACGCGGCCGGCGAGTTCGGCATCGGCAACTTCGTCTATCGCGCGCGCCGACCGTTTCATCCGCAACGTTTCTGGACCCTGCTGCACGACGAATGGCAGGGCGTGCTGCGCAGCAAGGGCTTCTTCTGGCTGGCCACGCGCAACGATATCGGCGGCTCGCTCTCGCAGGCGGGCGGCGTCTGCCGGCACGGGCCGGCCGGGCTCTGGTGGGCCGCGCAGGACCGCGCCGAATGGCCCGACGACGATCCGGCGCTGCTCGAGGAGATCGCCGCCGACTGGCATGGCGCGCCCGACGACGACAGCATCGGCGACCGCCGCCAGGAACTGGTGCTGATCGGCATCGGCCTGGACGCCGCGCAATGGCGCGCGAAATTCGATGCCTGCCTGCTCGACGATGCCGAATACGCGGCCGGCGTCGAAGCCTGGCGCGCGCTGCCCGATCCGTTTCCGTCCTGGGACCTCGACGAACACGACGATCACGACGACGAGGAAATCGTCCATCGCCACTGAAACGGGCGCTTTCGAGGCCCGCCTCGGTCGATGGTCAAGCTTGGTCAAATCGGGGAAAAGCGTCGCGCAAACACGTCATTCCAGCGCCCGCGACGCTTCCTGGGGACGAAAAAAAAACCCGCCGCGAGGCGGGTTTTTCCGTTCACAAACGCTGGACTCAGCGCTTGTTCACTGCATCCTTGAATGCCTTGCCAGCCGTGAACTTGACGGTCTTGGCTGCCGGAATCTTGATGGTTTCGCCCGTCTTCGGGTTGCGGCCGGTACGTGCTGCACGCTTACCCGAGCCGAAGCTGCCGAAGCCGATCAACTGAACCGCGTCGCCTTTCGACACGGCCTTCTTGATCACCTCGAGGAGCGTGTCCAGCGTTTCGCCGGTTTGAGCCTTGCTGGCGCCCGTCTGTGCGGCGACGGCGTCGATCAGTTCCTGTTTGTTCATTAAGGTTCCTTTCTCAGGTTAAGTTGACACGAACAGCGCGGACGCGCCGATTATACGTGCGCAGGCCGTAGCATCGCAGTTCGCGGCGACGACCAGGCGCATCCGGACCGCGCCGCGCCTGGTACCCGCGGGTGAGCCCTGAGGCGCTTCCGCAGTACGGCGCTTGCTATGATAGCGCAGCGCAAACCCAATAACGACAAGGGTTTCAAAGATTTTCATCCGGATTTTGCCGGATCTTCAGGCCGTTGCCCGCATTTTTGCCGCGTGGCGACCAGCGTTGTCAAGCGCCGCAAGCGAGCCTTCGGAGCCGACGTTGGTTTTTGCCAACGCCAGGCTGGGCGCGGCTTTGGCGGCTCCGGCCAGGTGTTGCAGCGCATTTGCCCGGGCCCTTCGCCGGCCCTTTCGATTGTTTCGCATGACCGACCGACTCGCTCCCGCCACGCTCGTCTTCCGCGAAGACGGCACGCTCGTTTCCCCCGCCTACGGCGATATCTACCATAGCGCGGCCGGCGCGCTCGCCCAGGCCGAGCACGTGTTCCTGCGCGGCAACCGCCTGCCCGAACGCTGGCGCGGGCGTCGCCACTTCACCATCGTCGAGACCGGCTTCGGCACCGGCTGCAACTTCCTCGCGACCTGGGCCGCCTGGCGCGCGGATCCTTCGCGCAGCGAGCGGCTGCATTTCGTCTCGGTCGAGAAACATCCGTTCGCGCGCGAGGACCTGCGCAAGGCCGCTCGCCATATCGTTGCGGGCACAACCATCGGGGCGAGCCTCGTCGACGAACTCGCCGATGCCTGGCCGATGCTCACGCCGGGGCTGCATCGCGTCGAACTCGATGCGGGGCGCGTGGTACTGACGCTCGCCTTCGGCGATGCGCGCGAGATGCTGCCCTCGCTGGTGCTGCGTGCCGATGCGTTTTACCTCGATGGTTTCGCGCCCTCGCGCAACGCCGAACTCTGGTCCGTCGAGGTATTCCGCGCGCTCGCGAAACTGGCCGACGAACACGCCAGCTTCGCCACCTACACGAGCGCCGGCGATGTGAAACGAGCCCTGGAAAACGCGGGCTTTTCGTATCGCAAGGTGGCGGGATTCGCGGGCAAGCGCGCGATGCTGGTCGGCGAATTCGCGCCGCGCTGGAAGCTGCGTCGACACGAACCGCCGCGCGCCTTCGACGCCGATACGCGCGACGCGATCGTGATCGGCGCGGGCCTGGCAGGTTGCGCGCTGGTCGAGCGTCTCGCCGCGCGCGGCTGGCGAGTCACGCTGATCGATCGACATGCCGAACTCGCAGGCGAAGCCTCGGGCAATCGCGCCGGCGTGTTCCATCCGCTGGTCGCGATCGACGACAACTTCGGCGCGCGGCTCTCGCGTGCCGGTTATCAATACGCGCTGTCGCGATGGCGCGCGTTCGAAGCGGCCGGACATGCGTTCTCGCGTAGTCGCGAAGGCCTGCTGCAACTCGCCTGCGACGAGCCGGAATTCGCGCGCATGCAGGCCGCCGCCGATGCGCTGGGCATGCCCGATGAACTGGCCTCGCTGCGCTCGCGCGAGCAGGCCGGCGAGCAACTGGGTAGCGAAACCGCGCAAGGTGGATGGTTCTTCCCGCAAGGCGGCTCGCTCGATCCGGCGAAACTGGCCGCGGCCGCCTGCGCGACGGCGGGCGAACGGCTCACGCGGCTGGCGAACGTGGAAGTCGCGCGCCTGGTGCCGCGCGAGGGCGGCGGCTGGCTCGCGCTCGACGCGAACGGCGCGACACTGGCCTCGGCCGCGGTGGCGATCGTCGCGAACGCGGCCGACGCGCCGCGCCTGGCCGGCTTGCGACATGCGCCGGTACAACAGGTGCGCGGCCAACTGAGCATGCTGCCGACAGGCAGCGCACCCAAGGTCGCGCTGCCCGTGATCGGCGACGGCTACCTGATCCCGTTCGCCGACGGCAGCGCGCTGACCGGCGCGACCTACGAGCCCGACGACCTCGATCCGATCCCGCGCGAAGCCGGCCATCGAGAGAACCTCGTCCGGCTCGCCGCGCTGCTGCCCCGCGCCCAGGTTGATTCCAGCATGCTCGCCGATCCTGCCTCGCTGGCCGGCCGAGTCGCGTTCCGCTGCGTGGCCAGCGATCGCCTGCCGCTGGCGGGCGCGCTGGGCGACGAAGCCGCCGCGACCGCCCATGCTCGTGCCTTGTCGGGCGCCCAGCCACGCGACCTGCCGCGCGCGGCCGGTCTCTACGGCGCCTTCGGCTTTGGTTCGCGCGGCTTCGTCTGGGCCTGGCTGGCCGCCGAGCTGATCGCCTCGCAACTGGAGGGCGAACCCTGGCCGATCGAGCGCGAGCTGGCCGAGGCGATCGATCCCGCGCGCTTCCTGCTGCGCGCGCTACGCCAGGGCCGCGCCGGCTGAGCCAACCGGGCGGCGTTCGTCCGCCCGTCATTTCCATTGCATCCAATGCTTTTCCGAGCGGCGCCGGCCGAGGCAGGCCCGCGCCCGCTCGCCGCGAGCCACAGTATTTTTTGCACGGCAACACAGCGGCGAGGGCAGGTTATCCACCCGAATCTGTGGATAAGCGCGCGAATTGCCTGCGAGTTGTCTGTGCAAGCACAGTGGACGTAAACGGGGTAACTTGGCTTCGCCGCACAGCACAGCAAAAGTTGCTCTGTGAATCCCTGTGCGCACGCACAGCCTGTGCGAGTGCTTATGATTTTCCCAAGCCCATGAATCTGTGAGGTTTACCGGAGTTATCCACAGAAAAGGCATGCCTTTGTTAACTTCTACTACGTATACATACAGGTAAACCTTTGGATATAACCCCGAGCCATCAGCCGGGCGGCCAGGCACCGGACAAATCCGATCCGGATCGAAATAGATGTGGCACAATCGGACACCTTCGCGCCGCACCGGCATGCCACCGGCGCGGCACCCACGGAACAGTTATTGCGAATCGGAATCTGAGGATGAGAGATCGCGCTGTTTCCTTCACACCCCAGGCCGACGATCAGATCGGCCATCGCCCGAGCGGCAAGTCCACCCGCCGCGAATCGGGCAGCCCCGTGTCCTGACGCCCAGACCAGCGAACACACCGATCACGGGGCGATCAGCCGCCAGCGCGCCCACTCGTTCGACATGCTCGACCCCGCGTCGCTGCCGGTTGCCTTCGAATAGGAGAAGTCACCACGATGAAGTCGGCGTTCTCGTTTCTACCGAATTGGCCGCTTGTTCCCGACGCCGTGTTCTGGGCCGGGATTGCGCTGTTTGCCGCCGGCCTGTGCGGCGAGCTCTGCTACCGGGCCTGGCGCCTGCCGCGCGTGAGCGGTTACGCGGTGATCGGCCTGATTGCCGGCTCGGCCGGCTTCGGCGCGATCGACGCGAGCAACAGCGATACCGCGCGGCTGTTGATCAACGTCGCGCTCGGCCTGCTGCTGTTCGAGCTCGGCAACCGGCTCGACCTGCGCTGGATCCGCCGCAACCCCTGGCTGATCGCCACCAGCGTGGCCGAGGCGACGCTGACCTTCGCCCTGGTGCTGACCGTGCTGCTGGTGCTCGGCGTGCCGGCGATGGTGTCGATCGTGCTGGCCGCCATCGCGGTGGCCACCTCGCCCGCGATGGCGATCCAGCTCAAGACCGAACTGCGCGCGGAAGGGCAGGTCTCGCAGCGGCTGCTCACGCTGACGGCGCTCAACAGCGTCTATTCGGTGGTGCTCACCAAGCTCTTGACCAGCTGGCTGCACCAGGAGGAATACGGCAACGTGTTCGCCACCATCCTCCAGCCGATCTACCTGATCGCCGGTTCGCTGATCCTGGCCTACCTGCTGGCGCGCGCCTGCCGCTACCTGTTCCGCCACATCGCGCCGGCGATGCGCGACGAGCATTCCTTCGTCGCCCTGTTCGGCCTGGTGGTGCTGGCCATCGCGATCGCCCAGGCGCTCAAGCTCTCGACCGTGCTGACCCTGCTGCTGGCCGGCATCATCGTGAAGAACCTCGAGGTGCGCCCGCAGCTCTGGCCCGAGCATTTCGGCACCGCCGGCTGGCTGCTGACCGTGATCCTGTTCGTGCTGACGCTGACCTCGTTCACCTGGCACGACCTCGCCGCCGGCGGGCTGGTGGCGGTGGTGCTGATCCTCACGCGGCTGGTCGCCAAGCTGGTGGGGGTGGTCGCCTTCGCGAAGAAGAGCGGCATCAACGTCAAGCAGGGCGTCGCGCTCGGCTTGTCGCTGGCGCCGATGTCGGCGCTTGCCTACCTGCTGGTCGACGACACCTACCAGGCCTACCCGAATTTCGACCCGCACCTGCGCGCGGTCGTGATGTGCTCGATCGTCCTGCTGCAGCTGGTCGGTCCGCTGTTCGTCTACCGCAGCCTGTCGGCCGTCGGCGAACGACGCGACGAAAGCTGACCGGCGCGGCCGCCGCCCTGCGTCGAGACGGCGGCGGCCGTGCCCAACCCGTTATCCGGAATTCGCCATGGCACTCGAAACCTTCAACAATTCCGAGCCGTTCACCTTCGGCGTCGAACTCGAAATCCAGATCGTCAACACCCACAACTACGATCTGACCAAAGCGGCTTCCGACCTGATGCGCCTGGTCGAGAACGAGCCGCACCCGGGCAACATCACGCCCGAAATCACCGAGAGCATGATCGAGCTGTCGACCGGCATCTGCCATTCGCACGAGCAGGCCCTGAGCGAGCTGCATGCGATCCGCGACGTGCTGGTCAAGGCGGCCGACCATCTCAACGTCGGGCTGTGCGGCGGCGGCACCCACACCTTCCAGCAATGGAGCGAGCGGCAGATCTACGACGCGCCGCGCTTCCAGTACCTGTCCGAGCTGTACGGCTACCTGGCCAAGCAGTTCACGGTGTTCGGCCAGCACGTGCATATCGGCTGCCCCGACGCGGACAGCGCGCTGTTCCTGCTGCATTCGATGTCGCGCTACATCCCGCACTTCATCGCGCTGTCGGCGTCCTCGCCCTATGTCCAGAATGTGGACACCGGCTTTCATTCGGCCCGCCTCAATTCGGTGTTCGCCTTCCCGATGTCGGGCCGCGCGCCCTATACGCTGACCTGGGACGGCTTCGAGGAGTACTTCTCGAAGATGGTCAACACGGGCGTGGTCAACAGCATGAAGGACTTCTACTGGGACATCCGTCCCAAGCCCGGCTTCGGCACGATCGAGGTGCGCGTGATGGATACGCCGCTGTCGGTCGACCGCGCGGCGGCGATCGCCTGCTACATCCAGACGCTGGCGCGCTACCTGCTGCTCGACAAGCCGCTCACGCTGTCCGAGGACGATTACCTGGTCTATACCTTCAATCGCTTCGAGGCCTGCCGCTTCGGCCTGGACGGCACCTGCGTGAACCCGCAGACGGGCGAGCGGCGCACCATCGCCGAGGACATCCTCGACACGCTCGACAAGCTCGCCCCGCACGCGGCCGCGCTCGGCTCGCGCGCCGCGCTCGACGAGGTGGGCGCGCTGGCCAAGGCGCGCGTGAACGACGCTTCCTGGCTGCGCACCGTTTTCAAGCAGGAAAAATCGCTCAACGAGACGGTGCGACAACAGTGCTTGCGCTGGCGCGAATGAAAAAGACTATTTCCGCGATCGGCTGTACTGGCGCAAAGCGATACCGACTGTCCGTCCTGCCCGAACAAAGGTAGTAGTCGCAAACAATTCGCCTGGCGCGCTTGTGGATAACCGGGACTTTCCCAGCAAAGTCAAGGCTCTGCGAGCGCCGCCGGGCGCCCCGCGCAAGGCCCGCGGCGGCGCGTTGTTTGTCGAATGAAAGCGTCGCGGCGATTTCATATGAGATTGATTCACGAAATCACAGCGCGCTGATTCACTTATCCTCGCTTTATCCACAGACTTATTTGGATAACTTAGCTGTGCGATTTTCCGCTCTCGCTTAGAATGTCGGCTTTGCGATCGACGGCACCGGATAGTGCCGCGTTCGCGCGCCGGTTCGTGGCGAATCCAGCCACGGTGAACGGGCATCGGTTGCGCCGTTCCGGGCACTGCAGCTCGATCGCAGGACCGGACACGGATCTCCCCACAAAGGCCGTCGGATGGAACCGAGGCCGGCAACAGCGAAAAGACTATGAGCGAAGGCGTTTACGGGAACGAGGCAGCGGGTCGTGTGACCCACAGCCTGTTGCGATTGAGTACGGCCATGCGGAGCGAGGCATGGGATTGGGCGGAAGGCGCTGGCCTCACGCCGACGCAGGGCGAAATCCTGGTGCTGCTGCTGCAGCGCAAGGGCCCGATGCGGCTCGGTGAGATCGCCCGTGAAACCCAGCTGACCGCGGCGACCACCAGCGACGCGGTCAGCACGCTCGAAGGCAAGGGTCTCGTCGAAAAGCGCCGCGCGCTCGACGACGGTCGCGCGCTGGCGGTGCGCCTGAGCGCGCGCGGCCGCACCGCGGCCAAGAAGGCGCTGCAATGGCCGGAGTTCCTGTCGAAGGCGGTCGGCGTGCTGGCCAACGACGAGCAGGGCGCCCTGTACCGCTCGCTGCTGAAGGTGCTGCGCGAACTGCAGGTGGCGGGCCAGGCGCCCCAGCACCGCATGTGCGTCACCTGCAAGCACTTCCAGCCCGGCAAGGCCGCCAAGAAGCCGTCGTATCGCTGCTCGCTGCTCGACCTGACGATGGCCGACAGCGATCTGCGCCTCGACTGCTCGGTGCACGAGGAAGCCGATGCGCTGACGCAGAAGAAGACCTGGAAGGTGTTCGCGCAGTTGTGATGACGCGCCGCGCGTGGCGTGCCAGACGGAGTTCGGTTGAATGAATGCAGAAGTCGTAGCAATCCGCCACGTGCACTTCGAGGACCTCGGCAGCTTCGAGCGCGTGCTCGGCCAGCGGGGCAGGCGGGTGCGGTATGTCGATGTCGGCACCTCGCGCGTCGAGGTGCTCGATGCCTGCGGCCCATCCCTGCTGGTGGTGCTGGGCGGCCCGATCAGCGCCTATGACGATGATCTCTATCCGACCACGGCGCCGCTGGTCGAGCTGATCCGCAAGCGCATCGAAGCGGGCCTGCCGACGCTCGGGATCTGCCTGGGCGCCCAGCTGATCGCTCGCGCGCTCGGTGCGCGCGTCTATCCGGGCAAGGTCAAGGAAATCGGCTGGACGCCGCTGACGCTGACCGACGCGGGCCTCGCGTCGCCGCTGCGGCACCTGGCCGGGAGCGAGACCTCGATGCTGCACTGGCATGGCGATACCTTCGACCTGCCGCCCGGCGCGATCCATCTCGCCTCCACGCCCGATTGCGCGCACCAGGCGTTCTCGTGGGGCCAGCACGTGCTGGGCCTGCAATGCCACCCGGAAGTCGCCACCGAGAGCTTCGAGGCCTGGCTGATCGGCCATGCCAACGAGATCGGCTCGGCGCCCGGCGTGGATGCCCGGCAATTGCGCGCGGCCACCGCCCAGCACGGGCCGGCACTGGAACCGGCCGCGGCGCGCATGTTCGGCGAATGGCTCGCCTCGGTGGGGCTCTGAGCGGCACGGGCAACCGGAACCGGCAACCGATCTCGAAACGGCACGCATGGCGTGCCGTTTTGCTTGGCGGTCCCGATACTGGTATCCGCATCTTCATCCGGCGCCTTCGTGCACCCTGGCGGTGCCGCCGGACGCGGCCCGGGCCCGGGCCCGCGCCAGCAGCCGCGCGGCACGCGTGCTAACCTCGTCCGCTCCCGTCCCCCCTGTAGCGAGTCACACCCGATGAGCGCCCTGTTTTCCCCCCTCCAGCTGCGTGACATCACGCTGCCGAACCGTATCGTCGTGTCGCCGATGTGCCAATACTCGGCCGAACGCGGCGAGCCGACCGCCTGGCACACCATCCATCTCGGCCAGCTTGCCTTGTCGGGCGCCGCGCTGCTCTGCACCGAGGTGGTTGCCGTCGAGCCCGACGGCCGCATCACGCCGGGCGATCTCGGCTTGTGGGACGACGCCACCGAAGCCGCCTACGTGCCGCTGCTGGCGGCGATCCGCAAGCATTCGCCGATCCGCGTGGCGATGCAGATCGGTCACGCGGGACGCAAGGCCTCGAGCCGCGCGCCCTGGGAAGGCGGCTCGCTGATCGAAGTAGCCGACGGCGGCTGGCTGCCGCACGCGCCCTCGGCGGTGCCGCACAAGGAAGGCGAGACGGCGCCGCTGGCGCTCGACACAGCCGGCCTGAACCGCCTGCGTCGCGCCTTCGAGGCTACCGCCAGGCGCGCCGCGCGGCTCGGCATCGATGCGCTGGAAGTGCATGCCGCGCACGGCTACCTGCTGCACCAGTTCCTCTCGCCGCTGGCCAACCAGCGCGGCGACGAATACGGCGGCTCGCTCGAGAACCGCATGCGCTTCCCGCTCGAGATCTTCGAGATCGTGCGCGCCGCGTTCCCCGCGGACCGGCCGGTGGGCGTGCGCGTCTCGGCCACCGACTGGGTCGAGGGCGGCTGGACGCTGGACGAGACGATCGCCTTCGCGAAGGCGCTCAAGGCGCGCGGCTGCGACTGGATCGACGTGTCCTCGGGCGGCGTCTCGCCTTTGCAGAAGATCCCGCTCTCGGCCGGCTACCAGGTGCCGTTCGCGCGCGCGGTGCGGCACGCGGTGGAGCTGACCACCTTCGCGGTCGGCCTGATCACCGAGCCGGCGCAGGCCGAGAAGATCGTCGCCGAGGGCGATGCCGACGCGGTCGCGCTGGCTCGCGCGATGCTCTATGATCCGCGCTGGCCGTGGCATGCGGCCGCCGAGCTCGGCGCGACGGTGACGGCGCCGCCGCAATACTGGCGCTCGCAGCCGCGCGACCAGAAGAACCTGTTCGGCGACATCTCGTTCGGCCAGCGCTGAGCGCGGCCGCGGCGGCCCGGGCGGTGCCGGCGTGCGAGGGAAGCGATTCCGCGCGCCGGCACCGCCATGTTTTTGATGCTGCATCATGATCGACACGACGCGCTCGCGTCGTTGCCAACCCACGTCGCTTCGCCCGATTGGTTGAACGAAGCAAGGCCGAGCGTGTAGCATTCGGTTGGCTCGTTCACGGCGGCCTCGTCGCCGAGGCATGCCGCTGCGCGCGAGCGCGTTCGCGCGCAGCGGGCGGACGGCGCCACGCCGGCGGCCGGTATCGCGCCATTCCATCGTCTTCACAAGGATTCATCGATGAGTTCACGCAGGATCGTGGTGCGCCGTTCCGGCGTTCACGGCAAGGGCGTATTCGCGGTCGCGCCGATCAGCGCGGGCGAGCGCGTGGTCGAGTACAAGGGCGAGCGGATCTCCTGGAAGGAGGCGCTGCGTCGTCATCCGCACGATCCGAACGAGCCCAACCACACCTTCTATTTCGCGCTCGAAGAGGGCGGCGTGATCGACGGCAAGGTCGACGGCAACAGCGCGCGCTGGATCAACCATTCCTGCGAGCCGAACTGCGAGGCCGAGGAAACCGCCGGGCGCGTGCATATCCAGGCGCTGCGCGACATCGCGGCCGGCGAGGAGCTGTTCTACGACTACGGCCTGGTGATCGACGCCAAGCTGACCAAGGAGCTCAAGCGCGAATACGCCTGCCATTGCGGCACCGCGAGCTGCCGCGGCACGCTGCTGGCCGTCAACGACGAGGACAAGAAGAAAAAGAAGAAGGCGAAGAAGGACGCCAAGTCGGAGAAGGGCGAGAAGGCGGGCAAGGCCGACAAGGCCTCGCGCAAGGAAAAGGGCGCCGAAAAAGGCACCAAAAAGAAGAAGTGAGGCCGGCGCATGACGGCGCCCGGGTGGCACCGTCATGCAGGCTCGGCCCGGGCGCCGACACGCTCAGGCGTGTTGCGTCGCCGATTCGGCGGCCTTCGGCACCGCCTCGGCCGGCTTCGCGGCCAGCGGGATCCGCACGATGAAGCGCGAACCGCCCTCGGGCGCATCGGCATAGGACACCGCGCCGTCGTGCATCGCGATGATGTCGTGCACGATTGCCAAACCCAGCCCCGCGCCGGTCTCCACCCCATTGCCGCTCTGCGCGTCGCCGCGGAAGAAGCGCTTGAACAGGTCGGCCTGCTGCCCGGCCGGCACCCCCGAACCATTGTCCTCGACCACGATCTCGGCGGCGGCGCGGCCGTTGCCGAGCGTCACCTGCGAGACGTTCAGCGTGATGCGCGCGCCTTCGGGACGCGCCAGCGGCACGTATTTCAGCGCGTTGTCGAGCAGGTTCGCGATCACCTCGCGCAGCAGCACCGGGTTGCCGCGCACCACCAGCGGCGGCACGCTGGCCAGGTCGAACTCGTCGGGCGGCAGCTCCTCGCTGTCGTCGTCGCCGACCGAGGCGGCGCGGCCGCTACCGGCATGTTCGTCGTCGGTCTGGAAGCCCAGGTCGACATGGCAGGCCAGCGCGCGCGGCACCCATTCCGCGCCGGTCTCGAAGGCCAGCGCTGCCAGGTCGACCTCCACGAAGCGGGCCGCCTGCTCGCCCGGCTCGGCGCGCGCCAGCGACAGCAACTGGTTCGAGAGCCGCACCGCGCGATCGGCGGCGGCGCGCAGCTCGTGCACGGCGCTCAGGGTCTGCTGGGGGTCGCGCGCCACGGCGGCCTGCTCGGCATGCAGCTTCACCGCGGTCAGCGGCGTGCGCAGTTGGTGCGCGGCATCGGCGATGAACTTGCGCTGCGCGTCGAGCGCGGTCTTCAGGCGCCCGAGCAGCGCGTTCATGGCGCTGGTGAGCGGCCGGATCTCGAGCGGCACCTCGGTCTCGTCGACCGGCTCCAGCGAGGTGTGAGTCTGCCGGTTCAGCGAATCGGCCAGGTGCGTGAGCGGCCCGAGCTGCTGGTTCACCACGCGCCAGACGATGCCCCAGCCGGCCAGCAGCAACAGCAGCAGCGGCATCATGATCGCCACCAGGAATTCGGCGGCGATCTGGTAGCGGTGCCGCACCGGCTGGGCCACCTCGACGATCATCGGATTGCCGCTGTCGGCCTGCTCCACGCGCACCTGCGCGACGCGCACGGCCTGGCCCTCGTAGTCGGACTCGAATACATAGGCGTAATGCATGCGGCGCACGCTGGTGCCCTGCAGCGGCAGCCGCGGGTCGCCGGCCAGCTCGTGTTCGCCGTCGCTGATGCGGTAGATCAGTTGCTCGGCGGGATCGGAGAACATCGCCTGCGCCAGCGGCGGCACCGTGAACGGCGCGTCGGGCCCGGCGATCTGGATCTGCTTGGAGATCGCGGTGGCGAGATCGGCCAGCGAACGGTCGATCACGTGCTGCGTGTACTGCCAGGCCAGCCAGTAGGCGATCAGGCCGCTCATCAGCGCGAGCATCGACAGCGGGGCGGCGAGGCGGCGCAGCAGCGAGCGGCGCAGGCTGGAAGCGGCCGGTTCAGTGGACATCGCGTCAACCATCCAAAAAGCAGCGCCCGGCATGAACCGGGCGCGGCGGGGATACGAAAACGCGGCACGGCGCGAGGCCGGCCGCGTTGGCGTCGGGGCGGCGGCGCCGCGTCATTACCGGCCCGCGAGGGGCCGACGAGGACGTGGCGCGCGCGGCCTCAGACGCTGGCCGGCTGGCGGATTTCCTGCAGCAGGTAGCCGAAGCCGCGCACCGTGACGATCTCGACACGGCATTGCTCGAGCTTCTTGCGCACGCGGTGCACATAGACTTCGATCGCGGTATCGCCGAGATCGCCGCCGAAGTGGGTCAGGTGATCCTGCAGCTGGGCCTTGCTGACCACGCGGCCGTGGCGCAGCAGCAGCATCTCGAGCACCGCGAATTCGCGCGGCGACAGTTCGAGCGGCTTGTCGTCGTTGAAGATGCGGCGATCGACGCCCGACAGGCGCACGCCGCCGAGCGAGACTTCCGGACGCGGCATGTCGCTGTGCGGGCCGCTGCGGCGCATCACGGCGCGGATCCGCGCTTCCAGCTCGGCCGGTTCGAAGGGCTTGAGCATGTAGTCGTCGGCGCCGGAATTGAGGCCCTGGACGCGGTCGTTCAGCTCGTCGCGCGCGGTCAGTATGATCACCGGCGTGTGGCGGTTGGTCTGGCGGAAGCGCGACAGCAGGGTCATGCCGTCGATGCCCGGCAGGCCCAGGTCGAGGATCACCAGCTCATGGCGATTCTGCGCGAGCGCCTGCTCGGCGAAAATGCCGTCATGAACCATGTCGACGGTGAAGCCGGCTTGTTCGAGGCTGCTCTGGATGCCGCGTGCGATGGGGCGGTCGTCTTCGATGAGGAGGAGTCGCATGAGATTCGCTCAAGTACAATGGGTTGGCTGGGACAGCACGACGCCGTTTCCAACAGCATGTCGCGTGGCCGACGACAGGCAAGGCGGCTAGCGAACGAAATTCCAACTATATGTCCGACATCTCGATCCACGAACTCGAAGCCGCGATCAATTTCTGGCGCGCCCGTTCGCCGTCCAGCGGCGACGAACTCAGACTGTGCGAAGAAGCGAGCGCGCTTTCCAAGCCGTATGCGTTGCTGATTGTACAGCGGCAAAGCGCACTGAAACTGGAAGGTTTGGACCCCATTGCGCGTCGCGCCTGGGAGTCTTACGTGCGCCTTATGAACGGCTTGGAAAGCTGAAGGCTCGCACCTTTTCACAGCTTTCCGTTCTCAAAGGAACGCGCGTTGACGGTGAACCGTTGACGCGCGTTTTGTTTTGCGCGGTGCTTTTGTGGCGAAGCCATGAAGAATCGGCGGCAGCGGCGTGGCGCGCGCTGACAGCCGTGATTCGCGCGGCCTGCGGGGATGGCGGTTTCGTCAGGCGAGCGTTGGTCCTGCGTCGGCGCTTCGTCGGCGGTTTGTCGGTTTCGCCGTATCGACCCCATCCGCGCGTCGGTAATGGTTCGAAATAGGGAAGGGCGCGAGATGTGCTGCGATCGCAGCGGTGGTTCGGGAAGGAGGTGGGGAAGGGCACCGCGCGGGAAGGTGATGCGCGGCGCCCGGGGGGATCAGCCGAGCTGCGCCTCGCGGCCCGCTTCGTCGATGAAGCGCGCCAGCGCGATGTCGCGTTCGGTCAGGCCGTTCGCGTCATGCGTCGAGAGGGTGATGTCGACACGGTTGTAGACATTGAACCACTCGGGATGGTGGTTCATTTCCTGCGCCTTGATGGCGACGCGCGTCATGAAGCCGAACGCGGCGTTGAAGTCGGCGAAACGCAGGCTGCGCTCGATCGCATCGCGGCCGGGCACGGCCGACCAGTGCGGCAGCGTCTCGAGCTGCGTCTTGCGTTCTTCCGATGTGAGCTTGTGGATCATCTTGATTGCCTCGTCTCCGAATGAGGCGCGCCGGTCTCGTGGAGGCGCGCCGATCCGGACATTCTTTCATACTTGCGCGCCCTGCCGCTTGATCGGGGCACGATCGCTGCTCAGTGCGTGGCGTCCTGGTCCTGCGCCCAGCCCTCGCCGGTGCCGCGATGGATCACCCGATCGCCGTCGAGCACGGCGCCGGCCGGGTACTCGCCCATGCCGGCCAGGCGCCTGGCCAGCGCCCTCGCATCGACCTTCAGCAGGGCGAACAATTGCTCGAAGTCGTCGATCACGAAATAGGTCTTCTGGAAGGTGTCGATGCGATAGGCGGTGCGCATCACGCGGTCGAGCTCGAAGCCGATCCGGTTGGGCGCCTCGCTCTCCAGGCTGTAGACCGACTCGCCGCGGCTCGACACGATGCCCGCGCCGTAGATCTGCAGCGTGTCGCGATCGTGCCGGCTGCGGATCAGCCCGAACTCGACCGTGTACCAGTAGAGCCTGCCCAGCAGCGAGAGCGCGAAGGGATCGTCGGCAACCGCCAGCGCGGCCCGGCCATAGGCGTGCATGTAGTCGGCGAACACCGGGTCGATCAGCAGCGGCACGTGGCCGAACAGGTCGTGGAAGCAGTCGGGTTCCTGCAGGTAGTCGAGCTGGTCCGGGCGGCGCATCCACCAGGTCACCGGGAAGCGCCGCTCGGCCAGGTGGGCGAAGAACACGTCGCCGGGCACCAGGCCCGGCACCGCGACGATCTTCCAGCCGGTGGCGGGCTCGAGCTGCCGGTTCACCTCCTCAAACAAGGGCACGCGATCGGCCGGCAGCGTGAGCCGCTTCATGCCGGCCACGAAGGCGTCGGCGGCGCGCCCTTCCAGCAGCGCCGTCTGCCGCGCATAGAGCTGCGCCCACACCGCGTGATCGACCCGGCCGTAACGCTCGAGCGGCTGGTCGATGGTGAAATCGGCGCGGGTTTCGAGGCCCGCGTCGAACTGCTCCTGCAGCTTCGCGGTGACGACGGTGGACATGACTGGCTCGCTGGCGAGGGGTGGAACGAGATGCCAGTGTAGAGCGGCCGGTGCGCGGGAAGGGCGCAATCTCGACGTGAAATCGATCGATGATGCGATAATCGCGCATCAACAAGATATTCGACGCGGAGAATCTTCATGCTGGAACTCGATCACTTCGATTTGGCCCTGCTCGACGTGCTGCAGCGCTTCGGACGCGCCACGCATCAGCAGCTCGGCGAGCAGGTGCCGCTCTCGCCCTCGCAGATCGGCCGGCGCCTGCAGCGGCTCGAATCGGCCGGCGTGATCGACGGCTATCGCGTGGTGCTGCGGCCCGAGCGGCTCGGGCTGGGCGTGACCGCCTTCACGAGCCTGAAGCTCAAGCACCATGGCGATTCGATCATCGAGCAGTTCCAGCAGCAGATCGACGTGCTGGCCGAGGTGCTCGAATGCCATGCGGTGGTGGGCGATGCCGACTACCTGCTGCGCATCGTGGCGCCGGACCTCAACGCGCTGTCCACCTTCGTGATGAAGAAGCTGATGCGGGTGCCCGGCGTGGACAGCGTGCGCTCGAACATCGTGCTGACCACCTTCAAGCGCAACGGGCCGCTGCCGCTGTCGCACCTGGAGCCGGGCGCGGCGCCGGCCTGAGGCGGCGTCGCCGCTTCGTTGCGCGGCGCGCCGCTTCGTTTCGTTTCGTTCCGCGCGGGACGGCCAGGTCCCGCGCGCGGCGCCGTTCAGGCGGCGCTCGGTTCCTGCGCGGCGAGCAGGTCGACATAGGCGACCGCCACCAGGTCGTCGCTCGACACGCCGAGCTTGGCGAACACTTCATGCGCCTCGGTCTCGCCGCCGCTCTCGTCGTCGTCCTCGGCCAGCACCACTTCCAGCTCGACGAAGTCGCCCAGGCCGTCGACGCGGTCCAGGTGGATGCGCGTGCGGCCCGCCAGGTAGACGTGGCGTTCCTTGGTGACGATGCCGCGCGTGGTCAGCGCGGTGGCCAGCAGCGAGTGCATCGCCTCGGGATTGGTGACGGGGCTGCGCGTGTAGTACGAGGCCTTCGGGCCGTCGCGATCGTCGCGCTGGTAGAAGATCAGTTCGGCCGGCGTGTTGTCGTCGAAGCGGCGCAGCTTGAGCCGGCCGCGCGGCACGTCGTAGAAGAAGTCCTGCTGACGGTAGAACAGCGGTTCGTCGGTCGCGAGCGATGCTGCCTTTTCGCGCAGGCTGTCAAAGTCGCGGGCGCGAGCCTTGATCTCGATGTTGCGTGCCATGCAGTTCTCCTCGGTCTGGGCGATCGAATCGCCTTGGGTGGGGGATCAATCTAGCAAAAAGTCCGCGACCGTGGCGTGACGTAATGAGGCGCGTGCCGCTCACTGTCGATTTCGGCGGCAAGGTGAGCGGTAACGAAACGCCCGGCTCACCCTGGCGCGAACGCAAAACCGTGGATAAGTGCGGCCAACGTGGATAGGCGATGCGAGGTGAAGAGGGCCGCCCCTCAGCTCGCCCATTGCTGCTCGACCAGCCGCAAGGCCGCCGCGATGGCGGGCTCCTCGCGGCGCTCGGCCAGCGTGAGGAAGGTCAGTTCGGCGGGCACCGTCACCGCCTCGACGATCACCAGCGCGTGCGCATGCGCCTCGCGCAGGGCGATCGAGTCGCGCACCAGGGTGAGGCCGACGCCGGACTTCACCAGATCCAGCATCGAAGGCTCCTGGTCGACCTCGGCCACCTTCACCGGCTGCACGCCGGCTTCGCCGAACAGCCGCGAGAGCAGCCGATGATGGGCCGAGGAGGGCGGCGTCCAGATCCACGGCAGGGCGGCCAGCGCGCGCCAGTCGCGGGCGCGCTGCACGCGCTCCTTCCAGCCGGCCGGCGCCAGCACGCGGTAGTGGTAGCGCGTCAGCGTGAGGGTGTGGAACAGGGCGGCGTCGCCGGCATCGTCGTCGGGCCGGCCGATCGAATAGCCGACGTCGAGCTCGCGCGCCTGGACCGCGTCGCGGACCCAGCCCGACATGCCGTGACGCAGCTCGGTCTCGATCTGCGGATGGGTTTCGACCAGTTGGCGCAGGAAGCCGCCGAGCCGCAGGAATTCGGGATCGAGCACGGTGCCGATGCGCAGGCGCCCGCGCACTTCCTGGCGCAAGGCGCTGGCCGCGCGCTGCACCTCGGCGGCGGCCGCCAAGGCGCGCTCGGCATGCGGCAGCAGGGCCTGGCCGTCGCGCGTGAGCACCAGCCCGCGCGAGGTGCGCGAGAACAGCACCACGCCGAGCGTCTGCTGCAGATGCTTGATCTGCAGGCTGACGGCCGGCTGCGTCAGGCACAGGCGGGCGGCGGCGCGCGTCAGGTTGCCTTCGCGGGCCACCGTCGCGAATGCGCGGAGCAGGATCAGGTCCATCGAGCGATATTAGCGCGGCTTATGAAGCTGTTCAGCATAACTCATTGGATGCCGGGGGCGCCGCGCGAGTACGCTTCGATCCATCGCGGCGCGCCCGAGGCCAGCCGCTGCCGGAACAAACCAAGGAGACGCATCGTGACTTCCCAGCGCACGCTCGAGGGTGAATTCGACTATGTGATCGTCGGCGCCGGCACGGCCGGCTGCGTGCTCGCCAATCGCCTCAGCGAGGATCCGGATGTCTCGGTCCTGCTGCTCGAGGCCGGCGGCAAGGACGACTACCACTGGATCCACATCCCCGTCGGTTATCTCTACTGCATCGGCAACCCGCGCACCGACTGGCTCTACAAGACCGAGCCCGAGGCGGCGCTGAACGGCCGCGCGCTGTCCTATCCGCGCGGGCGCGTGCTGGGCGGCTGCTCGTCGATCAACGGCATGATCTACATGCGCGGCCAGCGCGAGGATTACGACGGCTGGGCGCAACTGACCGGCGACTCGGGCTGGGCCTGGGACGCGGTGCTGCCGGTGTTCAGGCGCAGCGAGGATCACCATGGCGGCGCCGACGAGGCGCATGGCGCGGGCGGCCCATGGCGGGTCGAGAAGCAGAGGCTGCATTGGGAAATCCTCGAGGCCTTCTCGCAGGCCGCGCAGCAGACCGGCATTCCCGCCACCGACGATTTCAATCGCGGCGACAACGACGGGGTCGGCTATTTCGACGTGAACCAGAAGCGCGGCGTGCGCTGGAACGCCTCGAAGGCCTTCCTGCGCCCGGCCATGTCGCGCCCGAACCTGAGCATCATCACCGGCGCGCAGGCCGAGCGGCTGGTGTTCGAGGGCGCGCGCTGCAGCGGCGTCGAGTATCGCGGCGGCGGCCAGGACTTCGTGGCCCGCGCGCGCGGCGAGGTGATCCTGGCCTCGGGCGCCGTCAATTCGCCCGCCCTGCTCGAACGCTCGGGCATCGGCGACGGCCGGCGGCTGGGCGTGCTCGGCATCGCGGTGCGGCGCGACCTGCCGGGCGTGGGCGAGAACCTGCAGGACCACCTGCAATTGCGCATGGCCTATCGCGTGGCCGGCGTGCGCACGCTCAACACCTTGTCGGCGCATTGGTGGGGCAAGCTGGCGATCGGCGCCGAATACCTGCTGCGGCAGAGCGGGCCGATGGCGATGGCGCCGTCGCAGCTCGGCGTGTTCACCCGCTCCGATCCCGCCGATGTCGCGATCACGCGGCCCGATCTCGAGTATCACGTGCAGCCGCTCTCGCTCGATCGCTTCGGCGAGCCGCTGCATCGCCACGATGCCTTCACCGCCTCGGTCTGCAACCTGCGTCCGAGCTCGCGCGGCAGCATCCATGTCGACTCGCCCGATCCGTTCGCGGCGCCGCGCATCGCGCCGAACTACCTGTCGACCGAAGCGGATCGGCGCGTGGCCGTGAACGCGCTGCGCCTGACGCGCCGCATCGCGGCGGCGCCGGCGCTGGCGCGCTATCGCCCCGAGGAGGTGCTGCCGGGCACACGCTACCAGAGCGAGGCCGAGCTGGTGGAGGCGGCCGGCGCGGTGGGCACCACCATCTTCCATCCGGTCGGCACCTGCCGCATGGGACGCGCCGACGATCCGGCCGCGGTGGTCGACAGCCGCCTGCGCGTGCGCGGCATCGAGGGGCTGCGCGTGGTGGATGCCTCGGTGATGCCGACCATCACCTCGGGCAATACCAACTCGCCGACGCTGATGATCGCCGAGCGCGCCAGCGAGATGATCCGCGCCGATCGTCGTGGCGCGCGCGAAGGCGGCGCGGTGGCGAATGAGGTGAAGTCGAGGGCCGATACCGCGGCGGCTTGAATCGAGGTGCCCAAGCCGGGCCGCCCGGGCCTGGCGAAGTAAGCCGAACCGGCAGCCGGCCGGCAAGCCGTTGCGGCTTGTCGTGGCTTATCGCGACGTGTCATGCACGCCCTCGCGCCGCGCGGCTGGTAGCCCGCCACAATCCGCGCCGCAATCGAGGTTTCCCTGCAGTCACGCGATTGCCACACGCGCCTCATTGCGCGTTTTCGCCGGCGCGTCGCCGCGCGCGTTGCCGCGACGCGCCATCGCGCGGGACCGGCGCTTGCGCGAGGCGGCGCCTCAGTGCAAATCCCGATGAATGCACTGCACCAACAAGGCGACAATGGCGCGCAGCAGGCATGCAGCACCGGCACGCGTTCGACCTCGGTCCTCGGCGTGGCGGCATGCCCGCATCGAGCCCGGGGGCTGGCCTCGCAGCACGAGGACGCAGCGGCCGCTCGCGCGAGATGTTGCGGTGTTTCGCGTCATATCGGACGGAAGCGGACATGATTCTCGGCGACACCATACTCGAGACGCGCGGGCTCACGAAGGAATTCCGCGGCTTCACCGCCGTCGGCGGCGTGAACCTGCGCGTGCGGCGCGGCTCGATCCATGCGCTGATCGGCCCGAACGGCGCCGGCAAGACCACCTGCTTCAACCTGCTCACCAAGTTCCTCAAGCCCAGCGCCGGTCAGATCGTCTACAACGGCATCGACATCACGCGCGAGCGCCCCTCGCAGGTGGCGCGGCGCGGCATCATCCGCTCGTTCCAGATCTCGGCGGTGTTCCCGCATCTCACCGCGCTGCAGAACGTGCGCGTGGGCCTGCAGCGGCAGCTCGGCACCGAGTTCCATTTCTGGCGCAGCGAACGCAGCTTGCGCCGCCTCGACGATCGCGCCATGGACCTGCTCACCGAGGTCGGCCTGACCGACTTCGCCCACGTGCCGACCGTCGAGCTCGCCTATGGCCGCAAGCGCGCGCTGGAGATCGCCACCACCCTGGCGATGGAGCCCGAGCTGATGCTGCTCGACGAGCCGACCCAGGGCATGGGCCACGAGGACGTCGATCGCGTCACGGCGCTGATCAAGAAGGTCTCCAGCGGCCGCACCATCCTGATGGTCGAGCACAACATGAACGTGATCGCCGGCATCTCCGACACCATCACCGTCCTGCAGCGCGGCGAGGTGCTGGCCGAAGGTACGTATGCCGAAGTATCGAAGAACCCGCTGGTGATCGAGGCCTACATGGGCAGCGCGGACACGAGCCTGACGGGAGCGCACGGATGAGCCAGGGCCCGCGCATGGAACCGGAACTGGGCGGCACGCTGCAGGGCGCGACGGCGGCCGCGCTCGATGCGGTGGCGCATGCCGAGGTACCCGCGCTGGAGATCCGCGATCTCGAGGCCTGGTACGGCGAATCGCACATCCTGCACGGCGTGGACCTGAGCGTGGCGCGCGGCGAGGTGGTCACCCTGCTCGGGCGCAACGGCGCGGGCCGCACCACCACGCTGCGCGCGATCATGGGCCTGACCGGGCGGCGGCGCGGCTCGATCCGCATCGCCGGCGCCGAGACCATCGAGCTGGCCACGCACCGCATCGCGCATCGCGGCGTGGGCTACTGCCCCGAGGAACGCGGCATCTTCGCCAGCCTGTCCTGCGAGGAGAACCTGCTGCTGCCGCCGGCGGTAGGCCCGCGCGAGCACGCCATGCCGCTCGACGAGATCTACGCGCTGTTCCCGAACCTCGCCACGCGCCGGCACAGCCAGGGCACGCGCCTGTCGGGCGGCGAGCAGCAGATGCTGGCGGTGGCGCGGATCCTGCGCACCGGCGCCAACCTGCTGCTGCTCGACGAGATTTCCGAGGGCCTCGCGCCGGTGATCGTGCAGACGCTGGCGCGCATGATCCTGGCGCTGAAGGCGCGCGGCTACACGATCGTGATGGTCGAGCAGAACTTCCGTTTCGCTGCGCCGCTGGCCGACCGTTTCTACGTGATGGAGCATGGGCGCATCGTCGAGCACTTCGACGCGGCGCAGCTGCAGGGCAAGATGAGCGTGCTGCACGAACTGCTCGGCGTCTGAGGCCGCGCCGCTCGCGCCGTCTGCCTGTCGTATGCGCCGCACGGGCCGGCGCCCGGCCTCGAGCCGCGCTCGCGGTGGCCGCGATTGCCCGACCTACAACCACAACGCATCACCAGGAGACGTCAATGAAACTGAAGACCCTCGCGCGCGCGTGCCTGTCCGCCACGCTGGCGGTGGCTGCCACCGCCGGCACCGCCCACGCCGCGGCCGATTCGGTGAAGATCGGCTTCATCACCGACCTGTCGGGCCTGTATGCCGACATCGACGGGCAGGGCGGGCTGGAGGCGATCCGCATGGCGATCGCCGACTTCGGCGGCAAGGTGAACGGCAAGCCGATCGAGCTCGTCTACGCGGACCACCAGAACAAGGCCGACATCGCCGCCTCGAAGGCGCGCGAGTGGATGGACCGCGAGGGGCTCGACCTGCTGGTGGGCGGCACCAACTCGGCCACCGCGCTGTCGATGAACCAGGTGGCGGGCGAGAAGAAGCGCGTCTACATCAACATCGGCGCCGGCGCCGACACGCTCACCAACGAGCAGTGCACGCCCTACACGGTCCACTACGCCTACGACACCATGGCGCTGGCCAAGGGCACCGGCTCGGCGGTCACCAAGCAGGGCGGCAAGACCTGGTTCTTCCTGACCGCCGACTACGCCTTCGGCAAGGCGCTCGAGAAGAACACCTCGGACGTGGTGAAGGCCAACGGCGGGCAGGTGCTGGGCGCGGTGCGCCATCCGCTGTCGGCCTCGGACTTCTCCTCCTTCCTGCTGCAGGCGCAGGCTTCCAAGGCCCAGATCCTGGGCCTGGCGAACGCCGGTGGCGATACGGTCAACTCGATCAAGGCGGCCAAGGAATTCGGCATCACCAAGAGCATGAAGCTGGCCGCGCTGCTGGTGTTCATCGACGACATCCACAGCCTGGGCCTGGAAACCACCCAGGGGCTGGTGCTGACCGACAGCTGGTACTGGAACCGCGACGCGGCCTCGCGCCAGTGGGCGCAGCGCTACTTCGCCAAGACCAAGAAGATGCCTTCCAGCCTGCAGGCGGCCGATTATTCCTCGGTGACCACCTACCTGAAGGCGGTGCAGGCGGTCGGCTCGACCGATGCCGACAAGGTGATGGCGCAGTTGAAGAAGCAGAAGATCGACGACTTCTACGCCAAGGGCTACGTGCGCGCGGACGGCAGCATGATCCACGACATGTACCTGATGGAGGTGAAGAAGCCCTCGGAATCGAAGGAACCTTGGGATTACTACAAGATCCTCGCGACCATTCCCGGCGAGCAGGCCTTCGGGACCAAGCAGGAGTCGCGCTGCGCGCTCTGGAAGTAAGGACTTCGTCTCAGGGCAGGGCGCGGCGCCGGGCCGGCGAACGAGCCGGGCGCCGCGGCCCGCCTGCCTCTCTTACGGACGGCAGTTTCGATGAACATCTTTGGCATTCCGTTGTCGGCGATGCTGAGCCAGTTGCTGCTCGGCCTCGTCAACGGCTCGTTCTACGCGATCCTGAGCCTCGGGCTCGCGGTGATCTTCGGGCTGCTCAACGTGATCAACTTCGCGCACGGCGCGCTGTTCATGCTCGGCGCGATGCTGGCGTGGATGGGCCTGAACTACTTCTCGCTGCCGTATTGGGCGATGCTGGTGCTCGCGCCGCTCGTCACCGGTCTGTTCGGGATCCTGATCGAGCGCAGCATGCTGCGCTGGCTCTACCGGCTCGACCATCTCTACGGGCTGCTGCTGACCTTCGGCATCACGCTGGTGATCGAGGGCGTGTTCCGCTCGATCTACGGCGCTTCGGGCCAGCCCTACGACGTGCCCGCGCTGCTGTCCGGCGCCACCGACCTCGGCTTCATGTACCTGCCGAACTATCGCGCCTGGGTGGTGGTGGCCTCGCTGACGGTGTGCCTGGCCACCTGGTTCGTGATCGAGAAGACGCGGCTGGGCGCCTACCTGCGCGCCGGCACCGAGAACCCGAAGCTGGTCGAGGCCTTCGGCGTGAACGTGCCGCTCATGATCACGCTCACCTACGGCTTCGGCGTGGCGCTGGCGGCCTTCGCCGGCGTGCTGGCCGCGCCGGTGATCCAGGTCTCGCCGCTGATGGGGCAGCCGATGATCATCACCGTGTTCGCGGTGGTGGTGATCGGCGGGATGGGCTCGATCCTCGGCTCGATCCTCACCGGCCTGCTGCTCGGCGTGATTGAGGGCTTCACGCGCGTGTTCTATCCCGAGGCCTCGGCCACCGTGGTGTTCGTGATCATGGCCCTGGTGCTGCTGGTGCGCCCGGCCGGCCTGTTCGGCAAGGAAAGATGATGCCCAGAAAAGTGCTCTACGGCCTGCTGCTGGCCGGCCTCGCGCTGGCGCCGCTGGCCGGCGCCTATCCGCTGTTCGTGATGAAGGTGATGTGCTTCGCGCTGTTCGCGGCCGCCTTCAACCTGCTGATCGGCTACACGGGCCTGCTGTCCTTCGGCCATGCGATGTTCCTCGCCACCGCCGGCTACCTGAGCGGCTACACGATCCAGACGCTCGGCGCCACGCCCGAGCTGGGCGTGCTGGCCGGCACCGCAGCGGCCACCTTGGTGGGGCTGGTGGTGGGCCTGTTCGCGATCCGCCGGCAGGGCATCTACTTCGCGATGATCACGCTGGCCTTCGCGCAGATGCTGTACTTCGTCTACCTGCAGGCGCCCTTCACGCACGGCGAGGACGGCTTGCAGGGCGTGCCGCGCGGCCGGCTGTTCGGCCTGCTCGACCTGTCCTCGGACCTCGCGCTCTACTACGTGATCCTGGTGGTGGTGGCGCTGGCCGCGATGCTGATCGTGCGCATCGTCCATTCGCCCTTCGGGCAGGTGCTGGTCGCGATCAAGGAGAACGAGCCGCGCGCGATCTCGCTGGGCTACGACACCGACCGCTTCAAGCTGCTGGCCTTCGTGCTGTCGGCGGCGCTGGCGGGCCTGGCCGGCTCGCTGAAGGTGGTGGTGCTCGGCTTCGAGACGCTGGGCGACGCCTACTGGACCATGTCGGGCCTGGTGATCCTGATGACCCTGGTGGGCGGCATGGGCACGCTGTTCGGCCCGCTGCTCGGCGCGGCGCTGATCGTGGCGCTGGAGGAGCGGCTCGGCGACATCGGCAGCGCGCTGGCCTCGCTGACCGGCGTCGAGTGGTTCCGCTCGCTCGGCGAGTCGACCTCGATCGTCACCGGCATCATCTTCATCGCCTGCGTGCTGGCGTTCCGGCGCGGCATCGTCGGCGAGATCGTGGCGCGCGTGAAACCCTTGCGGGCCTCGTGATGCGCAGCGGCAAAACGCGACATGGCGCGGGCGGCAAGCTGCGCGAAAAGCGCGCCAACGCCGCTCAAATCGCTGCCTCCTCACCGGGAATCGTGCCCAATTTCCGTGCGGCGATGCACCATAGGGGTAAATGCTAGGTTGCTCCATATTCTGGGCTTGTTTAATCTTCGTTCCAGTTCTGATGCACCGCGAAACGAATTTGCAGGTGGAGAACGAGGAGACAATCGAGGCACAAAGTGCCCGGCCCCAAAGCGCTGTTGGACGGAATCCAACAGCGCTTTTTCATTGCACCTTCGTGCAGCGGGTTCGCCCGATCATCCCTTCCGTTTGCGCTTCGCCCCGGCTTGCCGCCTGTTGTCTCGAGCGGATCCACTCGCGCCGCGAGCCACGCCTCTCATCCTGTCCCAGCTTGCACCTGGCCTACGGGCTAACCCGGTTTGTCGCGTGCGTGCGCCCTCGCTACACTCGGCTTTCCCCGACCGATCGGTCGGGAAAAGCGGCCCCGAGCGAAGCCGGCCCCGATCTCGTTCTCTTGGAGAATCACGGCATGAATGGAGTCAGGCGGCGGGTGGCGATCGGCGCGACCCTTGCCCTTATCCTCGTCGGAGCGCTGGCTCGGCAGGATGCGCGGGCCGACGTGCGGATCGGCGTGACGGTATCGGCCACGGGCCCGGCGGCCTCGCTCGGCATCCCCGAGAAGAACAGCATCGCGCTGCTGCCCAGGGAAGCCGGCGGCCAGAAGATCGACTACATCGTGCTCGACGACGCCACCGATCCGACCCAGGCCGTGAAGAACTTCCGCAAGCTGGCGAGCGAGGACAAGGTCGATGCCGTGATCGGCTCGAGCGTGGTGCCGAACTCGCTGGCGATGATCGACATCGCCGCGCAGACCGGCACACCGATGATCTCGCTGGCCGCGGCGGCCTCGATCGTCGAGCCGATGGACGCGAAGCGTGCCTGGGTGTTCAAGACCCCGCAGAACGACCAGCTGATGGCCGACGCGATCGCCGAGCACATGGCCCGGCGCGGGCTCAGGACGGTGGGCCTGATCGGTTTCGCCGACGCCTATGGCGAGAGCTGGTTCAAGACCTTCGGCCAGGCCGCCGCCGCGCGCAAGCTGCAGGTGGTGGCCAGCGAGCGCTACGCGCGCAGCGATACCTCGGTGACGGGGCAGGTGCTCAAGGTGATGGCCGCCAGGCCCGACGCGGTGCTGATCGCCGGCGCCGGCACGCCGGCCGCGCTGCCGCAGAGCACGCTGAAGTCGCGCGGTTATCGCGGCGCGATCTACCAGACGCACGGCGTCGCGAACAACGATTTCCTGCGTGTGTGCGGCGCCGATTGCGAGGGCACCTACCTGCCTGCCGGGCCGATCCTGGTGGCCGCGCAGCTGCCCGATACGAACCCCGTGAAGGCCTCCGCGCTGGCCTACCAGAGCGCCTACGAGCGCGCCTATGGCCCCGGCTCGGTGTCGACCTTCGGCGGCCATGCCTGGGATGCCGGCCTGCTGCTGCGCGAGGCGATTCCGCTCGCGCTGAAGGCCGGCCCGCCCGGCACGCCGGCTTTCCGCACCGCGTTGCGCGGCGCGCTCGAACAGGTACAAAAGCTGCCCGGCGCGCATGGCGTGTTCAACCTGACGGCGACCGATCACAACGGGCTCGATGCGCGGGCACGCGTGATGGTCGAGATCGTCGGCGGGCGCTGGAAGCTCGTGCAGAACTAGCCGGAGCGAGGCAAGGGCAAATCATCGAAACAGGGCGCGTGCTTCGGGACGCGCCCTTTTTTGTTGTCCGCGCAACCAGTTGGCGAGCGCGGATGGAGGGGCGCCGGCGGGGCAGGGTGGAGACAGGCCCGGCACGCCGTCGGCGACGACGACAACAAGGCGAAGCGGGTAGCGTGGAGGCAGGACATGAAGATCGGGACATGGACGCGGGCGGCGCTCGCGCTGGGGCTGGTTTGCGGCGCGACGGCCGCGCTCGCGCAGGTGAGGATCGGGGTGACGGTATCGGCCACCGGGCCGGGCGCCTCGCTCGGGATTCCGGAGAAGAACACGGTGGCGCTGCTGCCGAAGACCATCGGTGGGCAAGCGGTCAGCTACCTGGTGCTCGACGACGCCTCGGACAGCAGCCGCGCGGTGCAGAACGCGCGCAAGCTGATCGACGAGGAGCATGTCGATGCGATCGTCGGCTCGACCATCACGCCGAACTCGCTGGCGATGATCGACGTGGCCGCGCAAGGCCGCACGCCGATGATCTCGCTGGCGGCCAGCGCGCAGATCATCGCGCCGATGGACGCGAAGCGCGCCTGGGTGTTCAAGACGCCGCAGAACGATCGGCTGATGGCCGACGCGATCGCCGGCTACATGGCCGCGCACGGCGTGAAGACGGTGGGCTTCATCGGCTTCGCCGATGCCTACGGCGACGGCTGGTCGAACGTGTTCACGGCGGCGGCGGCCGCGAACGGCCTGAAGCTGGTGGCCAGCGAGCGCTACGCGCGCAACGACACCTCGGTGACGGGGCAGGTGCTCAAGCTGCTGGCCGCCCGGCCCGACGCGGTGCTGATCGCCGGCGCCGGCACGCCGGCCGCGCTGCCGGCGAAGACGCTCAAGGAGCGCGGTTACGCGGGCAAGGTCTACCAGACGCACGGCGTCGCCAACAACGACTTCCTGCGCGTCTGCGGCAAGGACTGCGACGGCGAACTGCTGCCGGCCGGCCCGATGCTGGTGGCCGAGCAGTTGCCCGATTCGAACCCGGTCAAGATCCCGGCGCTGGCCTACAAGGCGGCCTACGAGGGCGCTTACGGCGCCGGCTCGCTGTCGACCTTCGGCGGCCATATGTGGGACGCCGGACAGATGCTGCAGCGGGCGATTCCCGAAGCGCTGAAGACGGCCAAGCCGGGCACGCCGGCCTTCCGCGAAGCCCTGCGCGCGGCGCTCGAGAACCTGCGCAACGTGCCGGCCTCGCATGGCGTGTTCAACACCACGCCCGCCGATCACAACGGCTTCGATGCGCGCGCCCGCGTGATGGTGCAGATCGTCGACGGCAAGTGGAAGCTGCAGGCCGATTGAGGCCGCATCCGTGTGCCGCGCCGATGGAATAAGCGAGGGGGCCGCGCCGTTGAGTTTCACGTGGAAACACGCGAGGGGCGGGGTGGTTCTTGGCCCCGTCCTTGCTCCTGTTCCCGACTCGATAACGGCGGCGGCCTTGGCCATGCCGCCCATCTCGTTCCCGATTCTCGATCCAACCTGAAACCGACCGTATGGACCTTTCGATTGCGCTGATCCTCGCGCAGGACGGCATCACGACCGGCGCGATCTACGCGCTGCTCGCGCTGGCCCTGGTGCTGGTGTTCTCCGTCACGCGCGTGATCTTCATCCCGCAAGGCGAGTTCGTCGCCTATGGCGCGCTCACGCTCGCGGCCCTGCAGACGCAGAAGTTTCCGGCCACCTGCTGGCTGCTGGTGGTGCTCGGCATCGCCTGCTTCGTGCTCGAGGTCGCCGTGCTGATCCGGCATCGCGAGCGGCGTCACCAGCTCGGCCGCACGCTCTCCACGCTGGCGGGGCGCTGCGTGCTGCTGCCGCTGGCGCTGTTCGCGCTGGCGCATGCCGTCGCCGCGCTGGCCCTGCCGATGCTCGCGCAGATCGCCCTGACGCTGGCGATCGTGGTGCCGATGGGGCGCTTCATCTATCGCCTGGCCTACCAGCCGATCGCCGAGGCCAGCACCCTGGTGCTGCTGATCGTCTCGGTGGCCGTGCACTTCGCGATGGTCGGGCTCGGCCTGGTGATGTTCGGTGCAGAGGGTTCGCGCACCACGCCGTTTTCCGACGCGCAGCTCGCGATCGGCGCGCAGTCAGTGTCGGTGCAGAGCGTGGTGGTGGTGATCACGGCGCTGGTGATGATCGCGGCGCTCGCGCTGTATTTCGGTCGCACGATCGCCGGCAAGGCGCTGCGCGCGACCTCGGTGAACCGGCTCGGCGCGCAGTTGGTGGGCATCGGCACCAGCCAGGCGGGGCGCCTGGCCTTCACCTTGTCGGCCGCGCTCGGCGTGCTGTCGGGCGTGCTGGTGGGGCCGCTGACGACGATCTACTACGACTCGGGTTTCCTGATCGGCCTGAAGGGTTTCGTCGGCGCGATCCTGGGCGGGCTGGTGAGCTATCCGCTGGCGGCGGCCGGCGCCCTGCTGGTCGGCCTGCTCGAATCGTATTCCTCGTTCTGGGCCAGCTCCTACAAGGAGGTGATCGTCTTCACGCTGATCATCCCGGTGCTGCTCTGGCGCAGCCTGGCCAGCCCACGGCACGACGAAGAGGAGGCTTGAGGCGATGAGAGCCCTGTTCCACAACCGCCTGTTCTGGGCCTTCGCGATCGTGCTGTTCGCGCTGCCGGTGCTGCCCGGCGTGCTGCGCATCCCCGAATACTGGGTGACGCTGCTGAACTACATCGGCCTGTATTCGATCGTCGCGATCGGGCTGGTGCTGCTCACCGGCGTGGGCGGCATGACGAGCTTCGGCCAGGCCGCCTTCGTCGGCATCGGCGCCTACGCCACCGCGCTGCTGAGTACCGGCTACGGCTTGTCGCCCTGGCTCGGCCTGATCGCCGGCGTGATCGTCACGGCGGTGGTGGCGCTGGTGCTCGGCGCCGTGACCATGCGCCTGTCGGGCCACTTCCTGCCGCTCGGCACGATCGCCTGGGGGCTCGCGCTGTTCTACCTGTTCGGCAATCTCGATCTGCTCGGCAAGTACGACGGCATCAACGGCATCCCGGCGCTGCGCGTGTTCGGCATCACGCTCGATACCGGTCGCAGCCTCTATTACCTGATCTGGCTGGTGGTGATCGCGGCCATCGTCTCGGTGCGCAACCTGCTGAACAGCCGGCCCGGCCGCGCGATCCGCGCGCTGCGCGGCGGCGGCGTGATGGCCGAGGCGATGGGCGTCAATACGGCCTGGATGCGCGTGCTGATCTTCGTCTACGCGGCCGTGCTGGCTTCCGTTTCGGGCTTCCTCTACGCGCACCTGCAGCGCGCCGTGAATCCCACGCCGTTCGGGCTCAATCACGGCATCGAGTTCCTGTTCATGGCCGTGGTAGGCGGCGTGGCGCATGTCTGGGGTGCCGTGCTCGGCGCCGCGATCCTCACCGTGCTGCAGGACTGGCTGCAATCGCTGCTGCCGCGTCTGCTCGGGCAGGACGGCAACTTCGAAATCATCGTGTTCGGCGTGGTGATGGTGGTGCTGCTGCAGACCGCGCGCGACGGCGTCTGGCCGTTCCTCGCCAGGCGTTTTCCGCGCGGCCCGCGGCTGGCGGTGCCGGATCACACCGACCCGCTGCCGCGGCGCGAGCGGCCCGCGGCCGGCGAAGCGCTGTTGGTGGTGGAGCAGGTCCGCAAGACTTTCGGTGGATTGGTGGCCGTCAACGACGTCAGCTTCGAGGTCAAAGCGGGCCAGATCGTGGGCCTGATCGGCCCGAACGGCGCCGGCAAGTCGACCACCTTCAACCTGGTGACGGGCGTGCTGCGCGCGAATGGCGGCTCGATCCGTTTCCGCGGCGAGCGCATCGACGGGCTTGTTTCACGTGAAATCGTGCGGCGCGGGATCGGCCGGACTTTCCAGCATGTGAAGCTGCTGCCGGGCATGACAGTGCTCGAGAACGTCGCGCTGGGCGCGCATCTGCGAGGCTCGACCGGCATCTGGCGCAGCGTCGCGCGGCTCAATGGGCGAGAGGAAGGACGGCTGCTGGCCGAGGCGGCGGCACAGATTCGCAGGGTCGGGCTGGAGGCGCAAATGCATGAGGAAGCGGGCAGCCTGGCGCTGGGCCAGCAACGGATCGTCGAGATCGCGCGGGCCTTGTGCTGCGATCCGACGCTGCTGTTGCTGGACGAGCCGGCGGCCGGGCTGCGCTACCTGGAGAAGCAGCAACTGGCCGGGTTGCTGCGCAAGCTGCGCGACGAGGGTATCAGCGTGCTGCTGGTCGAACACGACATGGACTTCGTGATGAACCTGACCGATCGGCTGGTGGTGATGGAGTTCGGCACGCGCATCGCCGAGGGCTTGCCCGAGGAGGTGAGGCAGGATCCGGCGGTGCTCGAAGCCTATCTCGGCGGGGTGGAGTGATGATGGAAGCGATGCAAGCGAAAGTGCCGGCCGTGGCGCCGATTCTCGAAGTCGATGGCTTGTCGGTGCGTTACGGCAAGGTCGAGGCGCTGCACGGCGCGGCGATCCGCGTTGCGCCGGGGCAGATCGTCAGCGTGATCGGGCCGAATGGCGCCGGCAAGTCCACGCTGCTGAACGCGATCATGGGCGCGCTGCCGGTAACGGGGCGGGCGAGCGGGATGGTGCGTTATCGGGGCGAGGCGGTCGGCGCCTTGCCGGTCGAGTTGCGCGTGGCGCGCGGCATGTGCCTGGTGCCGGAGAAGCGTGAGCTATTCGGGACGATGTCGGTCGAGGACAACCTGGTGCTGGGCGCCTATCGTCGCAAGCAGGCTGGCGAGGTGGGCTATCTCGACCAGCTCGACCCAGTGTTCGCGCTGTTCCCGCGTTTGAAGGAGCGCCGCAAGCAGGCGGCCGGCACGCTGTCTGGCGGCGAGCGCCAGATGCTCGCGGTCGGTCGCGCGCTGATGGGCAAACCCGACCTGCTGATGCTCGATGAGCCCAGCCTTGGGCTCGCGCCCCTGATCGTCAAGGAGATCTTCCATATCATCAGCGCGCTGCGGGGAACCGGCGTGGCCACGCTGTTGATCGAGCAGAATGCACGCGCGGCCTTGCAGATCTCCGATTACGCCTATGTCCTCGAAACCGGCGAATTCGTGCTCGATGGACCGGCAGCGGAGCTGGCGCAGAACCCCCGCGTGATCGACAGCTATCTTGGGCTGGCTCGGAAGTCAGGCTGAAATCGAGCGAGCAGGGCGCTTGAAAGCGCCGGAGGTGTTGGAAAAATGCGGCGTGTTTCACGTGAAACACGCCGTTTTTGTTGATCGGCTGTTCGGCCGATATTCGGGCCAAAAGCGAACCCGCTATAATTCGCCCCATACTTCTCTCTCAGGTTCGCGTACGTTCTGACGCGAAATCCGCAATGCTTTATCCCACTGAATTTGACGTGATCGTCGTCGGCGGCGGTCACGCCGGTACGGAAGCCGCTTTGGCTGCCGCACGCATGGGCGTGAAAACGCTGCTGCTGACCCACAATATCGAAACGCTCGGCCAGATGAGCTGCAACCCGTCGATTGGCGGGATCGGCAAGGGCCACTTGGTCAAGGAAGTCGATGCGCTCGGCGGCGCCATGGCGATTGCCACCGACGAAGCCGGCATCCAGTTCCGGATCCTGAATTCGTCCAAGGGCCCGGCCGTGCGCGCCACGCGAGCCCAGGCCGACCGTCTGCTCTACAAGCAGGCGATCCGCAGCCGTCTCGAGAATCAGCCGAACCTCTGGTTGTTCCAGCAAGCCGTCGACGATCTGATCGTCGAAGGTGAACGCGTGGTTGGCGCGGTGACGCAGATCGGCATTCGCTTCCGGGCGCGCGCCGTGGTACTGACCGCCGGCACCTTCCTCGACGGTAAGATCCACGTCGGCCTCAATAATCACACGGGCGGTCGGGCAGGGGATCCTGCCGCCGTCTCGCTTTCCTCGCGCCTCAAGGAACTGAAGCTGCCGCAAGGCCGGCTCAAGACCGGTACGCCGCCGCGTATCGATGGCCGCTCGATCGACTTCTCGAAGCTCGAAGAGCAGCCGGGCGACCTCGATCCGGTGCCGGTGTTCTCGTTCCTGGGCCGCGTCGAGATGCACCCGCGCCAGATGCCATGCTGGGTCACGCATACCAACGAGCGCACGCACGACATCATCCGCAGCGGCCTCGATCGTTCGCCGATGTACACCGGCGTGATCGAGGGCGTCGGCCCGCGTTATTGCCCGTCGATCGAGGACAAGATTCACCGCTTTGCCTCGAAGGATTCGCACCAGATCTTCCTCGAACCGGAAGGGCTGACCACCAACGAGTTCTACCCGAACGGGATCTCGACCAGCCTGCCGTTCGACGTGCAGCTCGACCTGGTTCATTCGATGCGCGGCCTCGAACATGCGCACATCCTGCGTCCCGGTTATGCAATCGAATATGACTACTTCGATCCGCGCGGCCTGAAGGCTTCGCTGGAAACCAAGGCAATCGAAGGCCTGTTCTTCGCGGGCCAGATCAATGGCACGACGGGTTATGAAGAGGCAGCCGCGCAAGGGCTGCTGGCCGGGATCAATGCCGGCCGTTATGCCCAGGAGAAGGATGCCTGGTGCCCACGTCGCGACGAGGCCTATCTGGGCGTGCTGGTCGACGATCTGGTTACGCGCGGTGTGTCCGAGCCTTATCGGATGTTCACCAGCCGCGCCGAGTATCGCCTGAGCCTTCGTGAAGACAATGCCGACATGCGCCTGACCGAAATCGGTCGCGAACTGGGCGTGGTCGACGACGCACGCTGGGATGCGTTCTCGCGCAAACGCGATGCTGTTTCACGTGAAACCGAACGTCTGCGTTCAACCTGGGTGACGCCGAAGACGTTGCCGGCCGAGGAAGCGACGGCGCTGCTCGGCAAGGCGATCGATCACGAATACAGCCTGGCCGAGCTGCTGCGTCGCCCCGGCGTGAGTTATGCCGGTGTCTGCGGCCTGCGCGAAGGAGAGTGCGGGCCGGCAGAGCCGCTCGCCGAGGATCCGGTGCTGTTGGCGCAGATCGAGGAACAGATCGAGATTGGCATCAAGTACCAGGGTTACATCGAGCGCCAGGCCGGCGAGATCGAGCGCAACGGCGCGCATGAAAATACCCGTCTGCCGGAAGGCATCGACTACGCCGAAGTGCGTGGCCTGTCCTTCGAGGCACGTCAAAAGCTGAACCAGCATCGTCCCGAAACGATCGGCCAGGCGTCACGGATCTCGGGCATCACGCCGGCGGCGATCTCGCTGCTGATGGTGCACCTGAAGCGCGGCCTGGGCCGTCGCGGCGCGTCGAGCGCGAACGGCGCGGGCGAAGCAGGGGGCAGCAACGTCCCGACCCAGCAATGACGGCGCGGCAACCGGTGGCGGGCTCGTCCCGCGAGGCGCTGCATGATCTGCTGAGCCAGGGACTCGATTCGCTCGGCATCGAACTCGAACAGGCGCAGGTCGACAAGCTGCTCGACTACGTGGCGCTGCTCGGCAAGTGGAATGCGGTCTACAACCTGACTGCGATTCGCGACCCGCGGCAGATGCTGATCCAGCACATCCTCGATTCGCTTTCGATCGTCCCGCATCTGCGCGAGCTCGATGTGAAGACGGCGCTCGATGTCGGTTCGGGCGGCGGCCTGCCCGGCATCGTGCTGGCGATCGTGTTCCCGCATTGGCAGGTCACGCTCAACGATATCGTCCACAAGAAGTCCGCATTTCAGACCCAGGCGAAGGCCGAACTGAAGCTGGCCAATCTGTCGGTCGTCACCGGCCGCGTGGAATCGCTGCGCCCTGGTCACGAAGTACCGGGTCAGTTCGACGCGATCGTCTCGCGCGCCTTCGCGGATCTGTCGGACTTCGTGGTGCTCGCGCGGCATCTGGTGGCGCCGGGCGGGGCGATCTGGGCGATGAAGGGCGTGTTGCCCGAAGACGAAATCTCGCGCCTGCCGGCAGGCTCGCAAGTGCGCCAGACGATTCGGCTCGCGGTGCCCGCGCTAGACGCGGAACGGCACCTGATCGAAGTCGGCGTTGACGAAGCACAATGAAATTGGGGCGCGGTGAATCCGCGCCCGATGTCTTAAAAAAGAGGGACGAACCAACGATGGCAAAAATCTTCTGCGTGGCCAACCAGAAGGGGGGCGTCGGCAAGACGACGACGACAGTCAATCTCGCCGCGAGTCTCGCTGCCCAGCAGCAGCGCGTATTGCTGATCGATCTGGACCCGCAGGGCAATGCCACCATGGGCAGCGGCATCGACAAGGCGGCCTGCGAGTCGACCGTCTACGAGGTGCTGGTCGATGGCGTGAGCATCGAGCAGGCGCGCGTGCGCCCCGAGTCGCTCGACTACGACGTGCTGCCGGCGAATCGCGAACTGGCGGGCGCGGAGATCGAGCTGGTCGGCGTCGAGAATCGCGAGCGCCAGCTGAAGGCCGCGCTCGAGAAGGTCGCCGATCAATACGACTTCGTGCTGATCGACTGCCCGCCCGCGCTGTCGCTGCTGACGCTGAACGGGCTGTGCTCGGCGCACGGCGTGGTGATCCCGATGCAGTGCGAGTACTTCGCGCTGGAAGGACTGTCCGACCTGGTCAACACCATCAAGCAGATCCACGCGAACCTGAATCGCGACCTGAAGGTGATCGGCCTGCTGCGCGTGATGTTCGATCCGCGCATCACGCTGCAGCAACAGGTGTCCGACCAGTTGAAGGCGCACTTCGGCGACAAGGTGTTCGATGTCGTGATTCCGCGCAATGTGCGGCTTGCCGAGGCGCCCAGCTACGGGCTGCCGGGCGTGGTGTTCGACCGCGCCTCGCGCGGCGCGCAGGCGTACCTGCAGTTCGGCGCGGAAATGATCGAGCGGGTGAGGGCGCTTTGACGCGTCGTGCCAACGGACCAGCAAACGAGGGAAATGCGATGAATGCGGTAGCGAAGAAGAAAGGTCTGGGACGCGGGCTCGAAGCCCTGCTCGGCGGCAGCGCCGACATCACCGAATCGGTGAAGATCGAGGGCGCGCTGAACACGCTGTCGCTCGACAAGCTGCAGGCCGGCAAGTACCAGCCGCGCACGCGCATGGACGAGGGCGCGCTGCAGGAGCTCGCGGCCAGCATTCGTGCGCAGGGTGTGATGCAGCCGATCCTGGTGCGCCCGATCGGCGCCGAACGCTTCGAGATCATCGCCGGCGAACGCCGCTTCCGGGCCGCGCGCCTGGCCGGGCTCGCCGAGGTGCCGGTGCTGATCAAGGAGGTGACCGACCAGGCCGCCGCCGCGATGGCGCTGATCGAGAATATCCAGCGCGAGGATCTCAACCCGCTCGAGGAGGCGCATGGCATCCAGCGCCTGCTCGACGAATTCAGCTTCACGCACGAGCAGGCCGCCGAGGCGGTGGGGCGCTCGCGCAGCGCCGTGTCGAACCTGCTGCGCCTGCTGAACCTGGCCGCGCCGGTGCAGACCATGCTGCTGGCCGGCGATCTCGACATGGGCCACGCGCGCGCGCTGCTGGCCGTCGATGCGGCTACCCAGATCACGCTGGCTCACCAGGTGGTGAACCGCCGCCTGTCGGTGCGCGAGACCGAGAAGCTGGTCGCGCAGACCACCAAGGAAGCGCCCGCCCTGAAGGCCAAGGCCAAGGACGACGGCGGGCGCGACACGCGGCGCCTCGAGGAGGAGCTGTCCGACATGCTGGCCTCGAACGTGAAGATCAAGCTCGGCCGCCGCGGCCGCGGGCAATTGACGATCGACTTCGGCGATCTCGATGCGCTCGAGGGCATCCTCCTGCGCCTGCGCGGCAATATCGCAGCCTGAGGCGCCGATGAGCGAAGTTCGCGGGTGGCTTGCCCCGCGCCGCTGGTTCGCCTTCGTCGCGAACGAGCCGGTGCTGTCGATCCTCGTCCTTGCCCTGGTGGTGCTGCAGGTCGCGCGGCCGCAACCGGCGCTCGCGCTCGCGCGGCTGGTCGACTGGCAGACCGTCGCCACGCTGGCCGGCCTGCTGATGGTCACCAAGGCGCTGGAGTTGTCGGGCTTCCTGATGTGGCTCGCGCATCGCATCGTGCATCACGTGCGCAGCGAGCGCTCGCTGGCGATGCTGCTGATCGTGTTCGCGGCCGTGCTCGCCACCTGGCTCACCAACGACGTTGCCCTGTTCGTGGCGGTGCCGCTGGTGGTGTCCCTGCAACGGCTCACGCCCCTGCCATTCAAGCGGCTGGTGATCTGCCTGGCGATCGCCGTCAACGCCGGCTCGATCGCCACGCCGCTCGGCAATCCGCAGAACCTGTTTCTCTGGCAGCGCAGTGGTGCGTCATTTGGTCGCTTCGTGCTCGAGCTGGGACCGCTCGCGCTGATCACGATGCTGATGCTGCTCTTGCTGGCAGCTTGCATGTTCCGTTCAAAACCGCTCGATTTCTCGGGCGACACCGAGGCGCACGCGGTGCGCCGGCCGCTCGCGATCACCGCGGCGGTGCTGTTCGCGGGCTTCGTGCTGGCCGCCGACGCGCACTACGCGGTGCCGGGCGTGATCGCGGTGGCGGTGCTGCTGCTGGCGATCCGGCGCGACGCGGTGCTGCGCATCGACTGGCTGCTGCTGCTGATCTTCGTGCTGATGTTCATCGTGCTGCGCAGCGCGGCGGCCTTGCCGGTGGTGCACGACACGGTGGCCGGGCTCGGCCTGGACGCGCCGCTGCGCCTTTATACGGCGGGCGCGGTGCTGTCGCAGGGCATCAGCAACGTGCCGGCGGCGATCCTGCTTTCCGAGTTCGGCGGCGATTGGCGCGCGCTCGCCTTCGGCGTCAGCGTGGGCGGTTTCGGTTTCGCGGTCGGCTCGCTGGCGAACCTGATCGCGGTGCGCCTGGCGAAGACGCCGGGCCTCTGGGGGCCATTCCATCTGGTGTGCATTCCCTTCGGCCTGATCGCCTTCGCGATCGGCGGGCTCTGGTTGCATTTCGTCTAGCTGTCGCGTGCGGTGTTTCGTCTGCCGAAGCGGAACGAAAACAAGCTGTAAGGTGCGCGTGCCGAGCACCTTACAACTGTTGTCTGACGTCGGAAATTGACGCGATTTTCCACGCAACTCGCCGCGATTTCGTGGTGTTTTTGTCGCCTGCAAAACCTTGAATCGCTTGCGGGTATCGCTTACAATCGCTCGGATTTGTTAGCACGGCCAGCCCGAAGGCTTTTTGAAAGCTGAAGGCTTACGGCGATTTAGCGGAAGACGAAGATGGCGGGTCAAGCGCCGGAAGACAGGCACGACGATCATCGCCACGCGCAGCAGGTCGCTGGCGTGCAGCGGCACGGTGTTCCACACGCGGAAGACGATTGGGAAGCCGGGCAGCAGGATAACAATATCGTTCCGCTCACGCGGGCCGAGGCTGAAGCGCTGTTCGGTCCGGACGTGAGCCGGCCATCTCGCGTCACCCCGTTTCGGGTGGTGATCGCACAGGTGGTCTTGTCCCTGGTTGCAACGCTGGCGTGGTGGCTGTTTTCAAAGTCGCCGGGTGCCGCTGCGCAATCGGCAATGCTGGGCGGAGCGATCGGCTGGGTACCGAGTGCGGTGTTTGCAGCGAGACTGAGATTCGGCGGTGCGAACACCGTGATGGGCTGGATGTTCGGCGAGGCGCTGAAGCTGAGCGTGACGATTGCGATGTTCACCGCGGTGGCGCTCCGGTTCCCGGACGTGCACTGGGTGCCGCTGCTCGTCACCTATCTCGTCGCACTGAAGACCTACTGGCTCGCACTCGCCTGGCGGTAAAGCATCTTGCGGCAAATCGATGTCGGATTTCGACGCATACGCGGCGCAGCGTGTGCAAGTATCGCAGTTCGACTCGAGGTTGCGCTCTCGTGTTCCCGCAATAATTTCTTGCGGTAATACGTAAAACAACGATTTTCGACAATTGGGTGGCATTAACGACTATGGCAGCTAGCGAAGGCACGCACGCTCTGGATCCGTCCGAGTACATTGCGCACCACTTGCAGAACTTCACCTCCTCGCATCAGACGTCGATCGTCGACTTCCATGTGTGGAATCTCGATACGCTGTTCTGGTCGATCGTCTGTGGTCTCGTGACCATCCTGGTGCTGCGCCTTGCTGCTCGCAAGGCCACGCCGGGCGTGCCGGGCCGCTTCCAGTGCCTGATCGAGATGATCGTCGAGATGGTCGAGGATCAATCGAAGGCGGTGGTGCACGGCAACCGCACCTTCATCGCGCCGCTGGCCCTGACGGTGTTCGTCTGGGTGCTGCTGATGAACTCCCTCGACTTCCTCCCCGTCGACCTCCCGGGCCGCGTGATCGGCGCGCTGGGCCTGGCCGGCGTGATCCCCAATCACCGCATCGTCCCCACCGCCGACCTGAACGGCACGCTCGGCATCGCGCTCGGCGTGTTCATCCTGATGCTCTACTACAGCATCAAGATCAAGGGCGTCGGCGGCTTCGCGCACGAACTGGTCTCGGCACCGTTCGGCGCACACCCGCTGCTGTGGATCCCGAACCTTGCGTTGAACATCGTCGAATACGTCGCCAAGACCGTTTCGCTCGGCATGCGGCTGTTCGGCAACATGTACGCGGGTGAGCTGGTGTTCCTGCTGATCGCTCTGCTGGGCAGCATGTGGAGCTTCGGCGGCGACGCGACGGTTCTCGGCTTCGTCGGTCACGTGATCGCGGGCAGCGTCTGGGCAATCTTCCACATCCTGATTGTTCTGTTGCAGGCATTCATCTTCATGATGCTGACGCTGGTGTATCTCGGCCAGGCGCACGAATCGCACTGAGCGGGCGTCCGGTAGAAGAGTCTTCGTTTTTCGTTTTTAAATCTCTAGTTCCAAGTCTTTTCACATAGGAGTGATCATGCAAGCTTTCATCGCCAACATCCAGGGTCTGACCGCTATCGGTATCGGCATCATCATCGGCCTGGGTGCCGTCGGCGCCTGTATCGGTATCGGCCTGATGGGTGGCAAGTACATCGAAGCCTGCGCACGTCAGCCCGAGCTGATCAACCCGCTGCAAACCAAGATGTTCCTGCTGGCTGGCCTGATCGACGCGGCATTCCTGATCGGCGTTGGCGTGGCGATGCTGTTCGCGTTCGCGAACCCGCTCCTGTCGAAGCTCGCAGGCTAAGGTTCCCCGGAAATATTGCGCCCGCATGGCGGGCGCAGGGCGGAACGGAGACCGGGCGCTGATCGGATGCAACTCGATGAGCGCCTTACCGTTTCTTTTTCCCGGATAGCAGACTAAGGAAACACCGTGAATCTCAACGCAACCCTGTTTGCGCAAATGGTCGTGTTCCTGATCCTCGCGTGGTTCACGATGAAGTTCGTGTGGCCGCCGCTGATCAACGCACTCGACGAACGCGCGAAGAAGATTGCCGACGGTCTCGCCGCAGCGGAAAAGGGCAAGGCGGAACTCGCAGCGGCGCACAAGGCCGCTGACCAGGAGCTCGCGCAAGCCCGTACCGACGGACAGCAACGCATCGCCGACGCCGAAAAGCGCGCGATCGCCGTCGCGGACGAAATCAAGGCGAACGCGCAGGCCGAAGCGGCCCGCATCGTCGCCCAGGCGAAGGCCGACGCCGAACAGCAAATCGTGAAGGCCCGTGAACTGCTGCGCGCGGATGTCGCGACGCTGGCCGTCAAGGGCGCCGAACAGATCCTGAAGCGCGAAGTCGACCAGGCGGCCCACGCCGAACTGCTGAATCAACTGAAAGCCGAGCTCTGATCATGGCCGAATTTGCAACCATCGCCCGCCCTTACGCAGAAGCGCTGTTTCGCGTGGCCGAGGCTGGTGACGTCGCCGCCTGGTCCACCCTCGTCAAGGAGCTGGCCCAGGTTGCGCAACTGCCCGAAGTCCAGTCTGTCGCGTCCAACCCGAAGGTCGGGCGCGAACAGGTCGTCGAACTGCTGGTTGCCGCGGTGAAGTCGCCGCTGGCGAGCGGCACGGAAGCGAAGAACTTCGTGCGGATGCTGGTCGACAATCACCGCACCGTGCTGCTGCCGGAGATCGCCGTGCAATTCGAGGCGCTGAAGAATGCGCGCGAAGGCGCCGCCGACGTGCAGATCGTCAGCGCGTTTCCGCTCGAAGGCGCGCCGCTCGCCGAGCTGCTCGCGAGCCTCGAACGGAAATTCGCACGCAAGCTGAAGCCGACGGTCGAGGTCGACCCGTCGTTGATCGGCGGCGTGCGCGTGACGGTCGGCGACGAAGTGCTCGACACCTCGGTGCGCGCGCGGCTGGTCAGCATGCAAAGCGCACTGACCGCCTGAGCGCCGCAGCCGGCACGCAACAGAATTGAACATCAGGAGCGAATATGCAACTCAATCCCTCTGAGATCAGCGAGCTGATCAAGAGCCGGATCCAGGGCCTTGAAGCGAGCGCGGACGTTCGCAACCAGGGCACCGTGATCTCCGTGACGGACGGCATCGTGCGCATCCACGGCCTGTCGGACGTGATGCAGGGCGAAATGCTCGAATTCCCGGGCAACACCTTCGGCCTCGCGCTGAACCTCGAGCGCGACTCGGTCGGCGCGGTGATCCTGGGCGACTACGGCCACATCTCCGAAGGCAACATCGTCAAGACGACGGGTCGCATTCTGGAAGTGCCGGTCGGTCCCGAACTGATCGGCCGCGTGGTCGATGCGCTCGGCAACCCGATCGACGGCAAGGGCCCCGTCAACGCCAAGGCCACCGACGCGATCGAGAAGATCGCTCCGGGCGTGATCTGGCGTCATGGCGTGTCGCAGCCGGTGCAGACCGGCGTGAAGTCGATCGACGCGATGGTGCCGATCGGCCGCGGCCAGCGCGAGCTGATCATCGGCGACCGCCAGACCGGCAAGACCGCCGTGGCGCTCGACACGATCATCAACCAGAAGGGCAAGGACCTCGTCTGTATCTACGTCGCGATCGGCCAGAAGGCTTCGTCGATCATGAACGTGGTGCGCAAGCTCGAGGAAACCGGCGCGATGGAATACACCATCGTGGTGTCGGCCTCGGCTTCGGATTCGGCCGCGATGCAGTACCTCGCGCCGTACGCCGGCTGCACGATGGGCGAATACTTCCGCGATCGCGGTCAAGACGCCCTGATCATCTATGACGATCTGACCAAGCAAGCCTGGGCCTATCGCCAGATCTCGCTGCTGCTGCGCCGCCCGCCGGGCCGCGAAGCCTATCCCGGCGACGTGTTCTATCTCCACTCGCGTCTGCTCGAGCGTGCCGCGCGCGTCTCGGAAGAGTACGTCGAGAAGTTCACGAACGGCGAAGTGAAGGGCAAGACCGGTTCGCTGACGGCCCTGCCGATCATCGAAACGCAGGCAGGCGACGTCACGGCCTTCGTGCCGACCAACGTGATCTCGATCACGGACGGCCAGATCTTCCTGGAAACCGACCTGTTCAACGCGGGCATCCGTCCGGCAATCAACGCGGGCGTGTCGGTGTCGCGAGTCGGTGGCGCCGCGCAGACCAACGTCGTGAAGAAGCTCTCGGGCGGTATCCGTACCGACCTGGCGCAGTACCGCGAGCTGGCTGCCTTCGCGCAGTTCGCCTCGGACCTGGATGCCGCCACGCGCAAGCAGCTCGAGCGCGGCCGCCGCGTCACGGAACTGCTCAAGCAGCCGCAGTACCAGCCGCTGCAGGTCTGGGAACTGGCCGTCGCGCTGTTCTCGGCGAACAACGGCTACCTCGACGACATCGAGGTGAAGGACGTGCTCGCCTTCGAGAAGGGCCTGCGCGAGTACCTGAAGACCAGCCACGCCGACCTGATCAAGCGTATCGAAGACACCAAGGCTTTGTCGAAGGAAGACGACGGCGCGCTGCACGAAGCGCTGAAGTCCTTCAAGAAGTCGGGCGCCTATTGATCCGCGAGGGACACCTCGAGGCGATGCCATGCGCGTGAGCGCTGAGGCATCGCTTCGGTCAAGGAGCAAGCAATGGCTGGAATGAAGGAAATCCGCGGCAAGATCAAGAGCGTGCAGAACACGCGCAAGATCACCAAGGCGATGGAAATGGTCGCGGCATCGAAGATGCGCCGCGCGCAGGAACGCATGCGCGCTGCCCGTCCCTATGCCGACAAGGTCCGCGCGATCGCCGCGCACATGAGCCGCGCGAACCCGGAATACCGCCACCCGTTCATGGTGGCGAACGAGGAATCGAAGACGGCTGGCCTGATCCTCGTCACGACCGACAAGGGTCTGTGCGGCGGCCTGAACACCAACGTGCTGCGCACGACGGTGAGCAAGCTGAAGGAACTCGAGAAGCAGGGCCAGAAGTTCGAGGCCACCGCGATCGGCAACAAGGGCCTCGGCTTCCTGAACCGCTTCGGCGGCAAGGTGGTCTCGCAGGTCGTCCAGCTCGGCGATACGCCGCACCTGGACAAGCTGATCGGTGCCGTGAAGGTGCAGCTCGACGCGTACTCGGAAGGCAAGCTGTCGGCCGTCTACATCGCCTACACGCGCTTCATCAACACGATGAAGCAGGAAGCGGTGATCGAGCAGCTGCTGCCGCTGTCGGCCGAGCACTTCGAGAACGGCGCGGACGGTACGCCCAAGACCTCGTGGGACTACATCTACGAACCGGATGCGCAGGCGGTGGTCGACGAGCTGCTGGTGCGCTACGTCGAGGCGCTGGTTTACCAGGCAGTGGCGGAAAACATGGCGTCCGAGCAATCGGCGCGAATGGTCGCGATGAAGGCTGCGTCCGACAATGCGAAGACCGTGATCAGCGAGCTTCAGCTGTCGTACAACAAGAGCCGGCAGGCCGCGATCACGAAGGAGCTGTCGGAGATCGTCGGCGGTGCCGCCGCGGTGTAAGCGGCTCAGCGACCGTTGCCTCGAAACTGCGCCCTTGCGCGAGTAAAGAATCAGGTATTGAAAGGAAAAGCGATGAGTACTACTGCTTTGGTAGAAGGCAAGATCGTACAGTGCATCGGCGCCGTTATCGACGTGGAATTCCCGCGCGACAGCATGCCGAAGATCTACGACGCGCTCACTCTGGATGGCTCGGAACTGACGCTCGAAGTCCAGCAGCAGCTGGGTGACGGCATCGTCCGCACCATCTGTCTGGGTGCCTCCGACGGCCTGCGCCGCGGCGTGGCGGTGAAGAACACCGGCAAGCCGATCTCGGTGCCGGTCGGCAAGCCGACCCTCGGCCGCATCATGGACGTGCTGGGTCGTCCGATCGACGAGGCCGGCCCGATCGAGAGCGAGCATCAGCGCTCGATCCACCAGAAGGCACCGGCGTTCGACGAACTGTCGCCGTCGACCGAACTGCTCGAAACCGGCATCAAGGTGATCGACCTGGTCTGCCCGTTCGCCAAGGGCGGCAAGGTCGGCCTGTTCGGCGGCGCCGGCGTGGGCAAGACCGTCAACATGATGGAGCTCATCAACAACATCGCGAAGGAACACGGCGGTTACTCCGTGTTCGCGGGCGTGGGCGAGCGTACCCGTGAAGGGAACGACTTCTACCACGAGATGAAGGACTCCAACGTGCTGGACAAGGTCGCGCTGGTCTACGGCCAGATGAACGAGCCGCCGGGCAACCGTCTGCGCGTGGCGCTGACCGGCCTGACGATGGCCGAGCACTTCCGTGACGAAGGCCTCGACGTGCTGTTCTTCGTCGACAACATCTACCGTTTCACGCTGGCCGGTACCGAAGTGTCGGCACTGCTGGGCCGGATGCCGTCGGCGGTGGGTTACCAGCCGACGCTGGCCGAGGAAATGGGCAAGCTGCAGGAACGCATCACGTCGACCAAGACCGGCTCGATCACGTCCGTGCAGGCCGTGTACGTTCCGGCGGATGACTTGACCGATCCGTCGCCGGCCACCACCTTCGGCCACCTGGACGCCACCGTCGTGCTGTCGCGTGACATCGCCTCGCTGGGTATCTACCCGGCCGTCGATCCGCTCGACTCGACCTCGCGCCAGATCGACCCGAACGTGATCGGCGAAGAGCACTACACGATCACGCGCGGCGTGCAGCAGACGCTGCAGCGCTACAAGGAACTGCGCGACATCATCGCGATCCTGGGCATGGACGAACTTTCGCCGGAAGACAAGCAGACGGTCGCCCGCGCACGGAAGATCCAGCGCTTCCTGTCGCAGCCGTTCCACGTCGCGGAAGTGTTCACGGGCGCGCCGGGCAAGTACGTGCCGCTGAAGGAAACGATCCGTGGCTTCAAGATGATCGTCGAAGGCGAGTGCGACCACCTGCCGGAACAGGCGTTCTACATGGTCGGCACGATCGACGAAGCCTTCGAGAAGGCCAAGAAGATCCAGTAAGGTCAGGGTGAGTGGCAGGCGCGTGCCGCCTGCGCCGGCGCTTCGGTCGATTTCGGCTGGAGCGCTTGCGCGAGGCGCGCTGCCTGCAACACGCTCGACCTGCCGTGCATGGGACGGGCAGCGGCGCGCCAGCGCCGGGGTCCGTCGACAGGAGTCCATATGGCAACCATCAAAGTAGACGTCGTCAGCGCGGAAGAGGAAATCTTCTCGGGCCAGGCGAAGTTCGTCGCGCTGCCGGGCGAATCGGGTGAGTTGGGCATTCTGCCCGGCCACACGCCGCTCATCACCCGGATTCGTCCGGGCGCGGTGCGCATCGAATCGGAAGGCGGTCAGGACGAATTCGTGTTCGTCGCCGGCGGCATTCTCGAAGTGCAACCGGGCGCCGTGACCGTGCTCGCCGACACCGCGATTCGCGGCCGGGATCTCGACGCCGCGAAGGCCGAGGAAGCGAAGCGTCGTGCCGAGGAAACGCTGCAGAACGCGAAGTCGGATATCGACCTCGCGAAGGCGCAGTCGGAACTCGCCACGGCGATGGCGCAGCTCGAGGCGATCCAGCGTCTTGCCAAGATCCGCAGCAAGAACTGAAGCGTCGGTGCCTCGCGCACCGGCAGGAAGAAGCAGCCTCCGGGCTGCTTTTTTTTCGTCCGGGTTTTCGCCCCGCCTCCGCTGCCGCGAGACGCGGGCCGCGCTAACCCCGATGTCAGCCGATTGTCAGCCGGTGCAGAATGAGCCGGCTCACCGCACCTACTCGGAGATGGCAATGACGACGACGGCAAACCAGGCTTCGAATCCGGGCGACCAGGCTGGCCAGGGCTCCCGCCCTGCGGGAATCGCGCCGCACGACGGCCTTTCCTACGTGCGAGGCACGACCGACGTGCCGCTCAGCCACGACACCATCGGCCATTTCCTGGCCGCCGCCATCGCGCGTTTCCCCGATCGGCCGGCCGTGGTATTCCGCGAGCAGGACGTGCGCTGGAGCTGGCGCGAGTTCGGCGACGAGGTCGATGCGCTGGCCGCGGCGCTGATCGAGCTCGGCATCGCGCCGGGCGAGCGCGTCGGCATCTGGGCGCCGAATCGCGTCGAGTGGCTGCTCACGCAGTTCGCGACCGCGCGGATCGGCGCGATCCTGGTCAACATCAACCCCGCCTACCGGCTCGCCGAGCTCGAATACGCGCTGAACCTGGTCGGCTGCAAGATGCTGGTGGCGGCCGATTCGTTCAAGAGCTCGCAGTACACGCAGATGCTGCGCACGCTCGCGCCCGAGCTCGACGACTGCGCGCCGGGCGCCCTGCATGCGGCGCGCCTGCCCGCGCTGCGCGCGGTGGTGTCGATGAGCGAGGCGCCGCCGGCCGGCATGCTGCGCTTCGACGACGTGCTCGCGCACGGGCGCACGCTGCGCGAGCACGCGGGCCTCGACGTGCTCGGCGCGGGCCTGGCCGACACCGATCCCATCAATATCCAGTTCACCAGCGGCACCACCGGCAGCCCGAAGGGCGCGACTCTCACGCATCGCAACGTGGTCAACAACGCGCGCGCGATCGCGCGGGTGATGCGGCTCACCGAACAGGACGCGCTGTGCATTCCGGTGCCGCTCTATCACTGCTTCGGCATGGTGCTGTCGGTGCTTGCCAGCGTGTCGGTCGGCGCGAAGATGGTGTTTCCCGGCGCCGCCTTCGATCCGCTCGCCACCCTGGCCGCCGTCGAGGCCGAGCGCTGCACGGCGCTGCAGGGCGTGCCGACCATGTTCATCGCCGAGCTCGACCACCCCGAATTCAAGCGCTTCGACCTCGGCACGCTGCGCACCGGCATCATGGCCGGTTCGCCCTGCCCGATCGAGACCATGAAGCGCGTGGTGGCCGAGATGCACATGGCCGAGGTCACCATCGCCTACGGCATGACCGAAACCAGCCCCGTCTCGTTCCAGAGCACCACCGACGACACGCTGGAGAAGCGCACCACCACGGTCGGCCGGATCCAGCCGCATCTGGAGGCGAAGATCGTCGATGCCGAGGGCGCGATCGTGCCGGTCGGCGCCACCGGTGAACTCTGCACGCGCGGTTACGCGGTGATGGCCGGCTACTGGGGCGACGAGGCGCTCACGCGGCGCGCGATCGTCGACGGCTGGATGCACACGGGCGACCTGGCCACCTTCGACGAGGAAGGCTTCTGCAACATCGTCGGGCGCCTCAAGGACATGCTGATCCGCGGCGGCGAGAACATCTACCCGCGCGAGATCGAGGAATTCCTGTTTCGTCACCCGAAGATCCAGAGCGCGCAGGTGTTCGGCGTGCCTGATCCGAAGTACGGCGAGGAAGTGTGCGCGTGGATCGTGCTGCGCGCCGGCGAGGCGATGGACGAGGAGGAGCTGCGCGACTTCTGCCGCGGGCAGATTGCCCACTACAAGGTGCCGCGCTACGTGCGATTCGTGGAGGCGCTGCCGATGACGGTGACCGGCAAGGTGCAGAAGTTCGTGATGCGCGACGCGATGATCGACGAACTGCGGCTGACGGAGCAGAAAACGGCCTGACGCGGGAGCGTTTGCGTTTTCTATGGACGAAAAAAAGCGGGCTTATTAGCCCGCTAAAAACCACACGCTACGGGGTTAGCGCGAGGAGACCAAAGGTGGAAGCAATCGGCATGAGCCGATCACGATTCCAACAAGGATGCCCCTGGGAAGGGATTCGGTACGAGACCGACGGACTATTCAGCGTGCTTCGTATCCGCTCACACAAGGCACAAGAAAGACCGCATCCGTGTTGAAACCGTGAGAGCCATTGTGGGCGAATTGATCGGGGCTGGCGGTAACAAAGTGTATCAGGTTGTAACGCCCGCCAGATAAGGCTCTCCGGGATTTTTTACTTTCTGTCGGAGTTTAAAGCGGGGTCTTTTTACCGTATTTTCCGGCCATCATTTTGTGTGTTTTTTTGTGTTTTCGCCAAACGCCAGAATAAGGCCGACAAGCCGGCAAAACTGGTATTTCCTGCATTCGGATAATCCCCGATTTCCCGGACGAATATCCTCGCGATGGTGCATCAATCCGGCTACAGCCGACTTCCTGCCGCCTTGCGGGCCGATTCGCTGCCCTCGCCGGGCCCGGCAGCGGCACCGATGGCCGGCTGGACTACCCGGCCCGGTAAGCCTTGCCGCCCCGGGTGTAACCGGCGCGCCGCGTCGTAAGACACCGAAACGCCGGCCGCGCCCCTACTTGAGCCATTTGTCCGTCACGGCCTGGAATTCGCCGGTCTCGCGGGCCAGATGCAGCCACTGGTCGACGTATTGCTGGAACACCACGTCGCCGCGCGGAACCATGTAGGCCTTCTCGCCGAACTGGAACGGCTGCTCGGGGTGGACCGAGCAGAGCCCGGGATTGAGCTTCTGCTGCCAGAGCGTTTCCGAGGCATCGGTGACCATCACGTCGGCGCGGCCGTCGAGGATCTCCCGGAAGATCGTCACGTTGTCGGGATGCACGCTCAGTTGCGCGTGGCCCAGGTACTTCCTGGCGAAACGCTCGTTGGTGCCGCCCGGGTTGACGATCACGCGCGTGGCCGGCTGGTCGATCTGGGCGACGCTCTGGTAGCGGCCCACGTCGGCGCAGCGCACGATCGGCGTCTTGCCGTCCTGCATGGTCGGGCGTGTGAAGAAGGCGCGTTGCTGGCGATCGAGCGTGGTGGAGATGCCGCCGACGGCGATATCGCAGCGCGCCACGAAATCGTCGGTGAGCGCGCGCCAACTGGTCTTCACGTACTCGGTGCGCACCTTCAGCGAACGAGCCAGCGATTCGGCCAGGTCGATATCGATGCCCTCGAAGCGGCCGTCGGGCCGGTAATACGAATAAGGGCGGTAGTCGCCGGTGGTGCACACGCGCAGCACGCCGCGCGCGAGCACTTCGTCGAGCCGCGAGGCGGCGGCGGGCGCCGCGCCGGCCGCGTTGGCGATCGGCTCGGCGGGGCTGGCCGCGAAGGCCGTGGCGCCCGCGCAGGCGATGCCAAAGCCAAGGCAGGACGCGACTGCGCGTGCGCGGAAGCGCGCCGGAATGAGGGCCGGGATCATCGATGTCTCCAAACGGGGTTTTCTGGTGGCGAGTGCTGGAATGCGGCGCCGGCTCCGGGGCACGGGCGGCGCGCATCGGTCCCCGATGATAGCGGCGCGCGCCGGTCCCGCGAAGCCGTCGCGCGGCCGGCGGCGGGCGGCTCCGGTAGAATGCGCGTTTGCACCCGCTTCGTCGCTCATACCGTGGCTCATAACCTGCTCAACGACACCTTCCTGCGCGCGCTGCGTCGCGAGCCGACCGACTACACGCCGATCTGGCTGATGCGCCAGGCAGGCCGTTACCTGCCCGAGTACAACGCCACGCGTGCGCGCGCCGGCAGCTTCCTGGGCCTGGCCAAGAATCCCGACTACGCGACCGAGGTGACGCTGCAGCCGCTCGAGCGCTACCCGCTCGACGCCGCGATCCTGTTCTCCGACATCCTGACGATCCCCGACGCGATGGGCCTGGGCCTCGAGTTCCAGGCCGGCGAGGGGCCGAAGTTCGCCAGCCCGGTGCGCACCGAGGCCGACGTGGCGCGGCTGGCCGTGCCCGACATCGGCGCGACGCTGGGCTACGTGACCGATGCGGTGCGCGAGATCCGACGCGCGCTGACCGACGCGCAGGGCCGCCAGCGGGTGCCGCTGATCGGCTTCTCGGGCAGCCCCTGGACGCTCGCCTGCTACATGGTCGAGGGCGGCGGGTCGGACGATTTCCGCACGGTGAAGTCGATGGCCTATGCGCGGCCGGACCTGATGCAGCGGATCCTCGATGTCAACGTGGATGCGGTGGCCGCCTACCTGAACGCGCAGATCGAAGCCGGCGCGCAGGCCGTGATGATCTTCGACACCTGGGGCGGCACGCTGGCCGACGGCGCCTACCAGCGCCTCTCGCTGGACCCGATCCGTCGCGTGGTGGCCAAGCTCAAGCGCCAGCACGACGGTGAGCAGGTGCCGGTGATCACCTTCACCAAGGGCGGCGGGCTGTGGCTCGAGGAGATCGCCGCCAGCGGCGTCGACGCGGTTGGCCTGGACTGGACCGTCAACCTCGGCCGCGCGCGCGAGCGCGTGAACGGCGCGGTGGCCCTGCAAGGCAACCTCGACCCGAACATCCTGTTCGCGCCGCCGGCGACGATCCGCATGGAAGCGCGCGCGGTGCTCGACAGCTACGGCAACCATCCCGGCCACGTGTTCAACCTCGGCCACGGCATCTCGCAGTTCACGCCGCCGGAAAGCGTCGCCGAGCTGGTCGACGAGGTGCATCGCCATAGCCGCACGCTACGCGCGGGTTCGCTGGGCTGAGGAAGTCGCGCGGGCGGCGCGTTGGCATGGTGTTCCGCTTGCTCGCCCAGCTTACCTGGCGCGGGCAGGACAAGGCCTGAGCGGCGCGTCGAATCGAAGCCGGGATGCTGCGTCGCAGCGATTCCGGTTTGCGCCGGCCGGGCGAATCGGGGCGCAAGCGCCCGTCGATCGGCACTTCCCGGCTTGTCAAGACTTGACTTATACACATTTTGCACGTTGCGGCGCGGTAGAGCGCCGCGTCGACAAAACGTCCACGCTATTGCGCTGGAAATCGGATAGCAGCCTTGCTGGATAAGGCTCGGCGACAAGGACTCCGATGTATCAAAAAGCAGTGATCGGCACGCGGGGAAGCCATTCCGGGACAGTCAAGCACGAGTTCTCAACAAAGTTATCCACAGGAAGGATCGGCTTCCACTGATTCTTAATGAGAATCCGAAACTTAGCGCCGAAAGTGATGTTTTACTTTAACTTCGCGTCGCCGGCCGTGCGCCGGCCGTCGATCGCGCCTGCCGGCGCGCCGGGCGGCCAATGAGCGAAGCCCTCTACGTGCGCGTCGCGCTCGATCATCCTTTAGCGACGCTATTTGATTACCGCTATCGCGGCGCGCTGCCGCCGCGCGTCGGCATGCTGGTGCAGGTGCCGTTCGGCAAGCGGCTGGTGGTGGGGCTTATCTGCGAAGTCGCCACTCACACCGAGGTGCCCGAGAATCGCCTGCGCGAGGTCGCCGCGATCTGCGGCGAGCTGCCGCCGCTGGCCGGCGACTGGCTCGACCTGGTCGATTTCGCGGCCGATTACTATCAGCGCGGCCGCGGCGAGGTTGCCCTGCCGGCGCTGCCGCAGGCGCTGCGCGACGCCGAGCGCTGGGGCCGCCTGCTGGCGCCGGAGATCCGCTACCAGCTCTCGCCCGCCGGCCGCGAGGCCCTGCCCGATGCGCTGCCCGCGCGCGCCGCGGCGCTGCGCCGGCTCGCGCAGGCGCTGCTCGACAACCCCTCCCTCCCCCTGCCCGAACTGCGCGCGCTGCATCCCAAGGCGCAAGCGACGCTCGACGCCTGGTGCGAGGCGGGCTGGGCCGCCTGCATCGAGATCGCCGCGGCCGACGTCGGTGGACAAGCGGTGGATAACTCGATCGTCGCGCCTGTGCCGCCGGCACTCACCGCCGAGCAGGCCGACGCGCTGGAAGCGATCGAGGCCGCGCGCGGCTTCGCGCCCTTCCTGCTGCACGGCGTGACGGGCAGCGGCAAGACCGAGGTCTACCTGCGTGCGCTGGCGGCGCTGCTGTCCACGCGACCCGAGGCGCAGGCGCTGGTGCTGGTGCCCGAGATCAACCTGACGCCGCAGTTCGAGGCCGCGTTCCGCGCGCGCTTCGCCGCAGTGCTGCCGCCCGGCGCGATCGTCACGCTGCACAGCGGGCTGGCCGAGGGCGAGCGCGCGCGACACTGGCTCGCCGCGCATACCGGCCGCGCGCGCATCGTGCTCGGCACGCGCCTGGCGGTGCTGGCCTCGCTGCCGTCGCTGGCGATGATCGTGGTCGACGAGGAGCACGAGCCCGCCTACAAGCAGCAGGAAGGCCTGCGCTACTCGGCGCGCGACCTCGCGGTATGGCGCGCCAAGCGGCTCGAGATCCCGGTGGTGCTGGGCTCGGCCACGCCCTCGCTGGAAAGCTGGTGGCAGGCCGAGCAGGGCCGCTACACGCGGCTCACGCTGTCGCGCCGCGCGGTGGCCGACGCGGTGCTGCCCACCGTCAGGCTGGTCGACCAGGAGGAGGAGCGGCGGCGCGGCCGGGCTTCGATCGGCGGCTTGTCGGGGCCGCTGGTGGCCGCGCTCAAGGGCCGGCTCGAACGCGGCGAGCAGAGCCTGATCTTCCTGAACCGGCGCGGCTACGCGCCGGCGCTGGCCTGCGACGCCTGCGGCTGGGTGGCCGGCTGCCCGCGCTGCAGCGCCTACGTGGTGCTGCACAAGCCCGAGCGCGCGCTGCGCTGCCACCATTGCGGCTGGGAATCGCGGATCCCGCACAACTGCCCCGAGTGCGGCAATGTCGATATCGCGCCGCTCGGGCGCGGCACGCAGCGCGTCGAGGAGACGCTCGCCGAGGCGGTGCCGGGCGCGCGGATCCTGCGCATCGACGCCGACAGCACGCGCCGCAAGGGCAGCGCCGAGGCGCTGTTCTCCGACGTCCATGCCGGCGAGGTCGACATCCTGGTGGGCACCCAGATGATCGCCAAGGGGCACGACTTCCGGCGCGTCTCGCTGGTCGGCGTGCTCAATGCCGACACCGCCCTGTTCTCGCACGACTTCCGCGCCACCGAGCGCCTGTTCGCGCAGCTGATGCAGGTCAGCGGCCGCGCGGGCCGCGCCGGGCTGCCCGGCGACGTGCTGATCCAGACGCGTTATCCGCGCCACGCGCTCTATCACGCGCTGGCGCGGCACGATTACGTCGGCTTCGCCGGCTCGACGCTGGCCGAGCGCCGCGACGCGCACCTGCCGCCCTTCGTCTACCAGGCCTTGCTGCGCGCCGAGGGGCGCACCCTGGAGGCCGCGCTGGCCTTCCTGCAGGCGGGCGCGGCCGAGCTGGCGGCGCTGCCCGGCGCCGAGCGCGTGACCGTCTACGACGCCGTGCCGATGACGATCGTGAAGGTGCTCCATGTGCACCGCGCGCAACTGCTGGTGGAAAGCGCCTCGCGCGCGGTGTTGCAACACGTGCTGGCGGCGTGGCAACCGCGGCTGCGCGAACTGAAGGGCGTGTTGCGCTGGAGCGTCGAGGTGGACCCGCTCGACATCTGAGCGACGTGCCCCCAAGGCCTTCCCGAGCCGGTTTGCGCGACGGGAGCGCATGCATCGAAGTGGTGCAACCAGAGGGCTTCCCGGACGTTTTCCAGGTCGCGCCAGGTGCCTTCGATGCTGCCGCGGGTCCACATTTCACCTGCTTCGCGATGCACCGGAATCAAACAGGAACCCGCGACAGGCAAGGCGCGAGGTCGATCACCGCGTAGCGAGCACTCGCCTCGCCGCCGTGTGCGGTACTTCCCGAAACGCCAATTCCCCATTCCGGTGCGCCGAAAAATCCGCGCCAGGCGCTCACCCGTCCTAAGGGAAAATACCGATCACCCTAGTGCTTGGCGTGGACCGGTTGCGATGCTCTAATGCATTGATTTCAAAGTATTTTGCAAAGGTGCAACCGAACTCGCGATTCGGTTGCACCTTTTTATTGTGTGGCATAGGATTCCGCGAGTCTTATCCACGCGACCGCCGGCCAAGTACCGGCACACAAGGAATCATGGCAAGCACCACCCTAGGCGTCAAAGTCGACGATCTGCTCCGTTCGCGTCTGAAGGACGCCGCCGCGCGCCTGGAGCGCACCCCCCACTGGCTGATCAAACAAGCGATCTTCGCGTACCTCGAGAAGATCGAGCACGGCCAGCTTCCGGCCGAGCTGTCGGGTCGCAGCGGTTTCGCCGAACTCGCCGACAGCCATGCCGACAACGACGACGGCGCGCCCCACCCGTTCCTCGAATTCGCGCAGAGCGTGCAGCCGCAATCGGTGCTGCGCGCCGCGATCACGGCCGCCTATCGTCGCCCCGAGCCCGAGTGCGTGCCCTTCCTGATCGGCCAGGCCCGCCTCAGCGCGAACCTGTCGACCGACGCGCAGAACCTGGCCGCCAAGCTGGTCGAGACGCTGCGCAGCAAGAGCTCCGGCGGCGGCGTCGAAGGGCTGATCCACGAATTCTCGCTGTCGAGCCAGGAAGGCGTGGCGCTGATGTGCCTGGCCGAGGCGCTGCTGCGCATCCCCGATCGCGCCACGCGCGACGCGCTGATCCGCGACAAGATCAGCAAGGGCGACTGGCGCTCGCACGTCGGCCACGCGCCCTCGCTGTTCGTCAACGCGGCCACCTGGGGGCTGATGATCACCGGCAAGCTGGTCACCACCAACAGCGAGGCCGGGCTGTCCTCCGCGCTCACGCGCCTGATCGGCCGCGGCGGCGAACCGCTGATCCGCAAGGGCGTCGACATGGCGATGCGCCTGATGGGCGAGCAGTTCGTGACCGGCGAGACGATCTCGGAGGCGCTGGCCAACAGCCGCAAGTACGAGGCGCGCGGCTTCCGCTATTCCTACGACATGCTCGGCGAGGCCGCCACCACCGAGGAGGATGCGCAGCGCTACTACGCCTCCTACGAGCAGGCGATCCACGCGATCGGCAAGGCCGCCGGCAGCCGCGGCATCTACGAAGGCCCGGGCATCTCGATCAAGCTGTCCGCGCTGCATCCGCGCTACTCGCGCGCGCAGCAGGATCGCACCATCAGCGAACTGCTGCCGCGCGTGCGCGCGCTGGCCCTGCTGGCGCGCCGCTACGACATCGGCCTCAATATCGACGCCGAGGAAGCGGACCGCCTGGAGCTCTCGCTCGACCTGCTCGAGGCGCTCTGCTTCGATCCGGACCTGGCCGGCTGGAACGGCATCGGCTTCGTGGTGCAGGCCTACCAGAAGCGCTGCCCGTTCGTGATCGACTACCTGATCGACCTGGCGCGCCGCAGCCGCCACCGCCTGATGATCCGCCTGGTGAAGGGCGCTTATTGGGACTCCGAAATCAAGCGCGCCCAGGTCGACGGCCTGGAGGGCTACCCGGTCTACACGCGCAAGATCTACACCGACGTGTCCTACCTGGCCTGCGCAAAGAAACTGCTCGGCGCGCCCGACGCGGTCTATCCGCAGTTCGCCACGCACAACGCGCACACGCTCTCGGCGATCTACCACCTGGCCGGCCAGAACTACTACCCGGGCCAGTACGAGTTCCAGTGCCTGCACGGCATGGGCGAGCCGCTGTACGAGGAAGTGACGGGCCGCGACAAGCTGAACCGCCCGTGCCGCGTCTACGCGCCGGTCGGCACCCACGAAACCCTGCTCGCCTACCTGGTGCGCCGCCTGCTCGAGAACGGCGCCAATACCTCCTTCGTGAACCGCATCGCCGACAAGGCGGTGGCCGTGAAGGACCTGGTGGCCGATCCGGTCGAGGAAGCCGCCAGGATCGTCCCGCTCGGCGCGCCGCACGCGAAGATCCCGCTGCCGCGCCAGCTCTACGGCGATTCGCGCGCCAACTCGATGGGCCTCGACCTGTCGAACGAACACCGCCTCGCCTCGCTGTCCTCGGCACTGCTGACGAGCGCGCATCATCCGTGGCGCGCCGCGCCGCTGCTGGCCGACGAGGCCTTGTCCGACGCGCCGGCGCGCGAGGTCCGCAACCCGGCCGACCTGCGCGACGTGGTCGGCACCGTCAGCGAGGCGACGCCCGAGCAGGTCGGTGCCGCGCTCGCGCATGCCGTGTCGGCCGCGCCGATCTGGCAGGCCACGCCGGTCGAGGATCGCGCCGACTGCCTGGCGCGCGCCGCCGACCTGCTCGAGGCGCAGATGCACACGCTGATGGGCCTGGTGATCCGCGAGGCCGGCAAGTCGCTGCCGAACGCGGTGGCCGAGATTCGCGAAGCGATCGACTTCCTGCGCTACTACTCGGCGCAGATCCGCGACGAGTTCTCCAACGACACGCATCGCCCGCTCGGCCCGGTGGTCTGCATCAGCCCCTGGAACTTCCCGCTGGCGATCTTCATGGGCCAGGTGGCGGCCGCGCTGGCCGCCGGCAACACGGTGCTGGCCAAGCCCGCCGAGCAGACCCCGCTGATCGCCGCGCAGGCCGTGCGCATCCTGCGCGAGGCCGGCGTGCCGGCCGGCGCGGTGCAACTGCTGCCGGGCGACGGCGAGACGGTCGGTGCCGCGCTGGTGGGCGATCCGCGCACGCGCGCGGTGATGTTCACCGGCTCGACCGAGGTGGCGCGCCTGATCAACAAGGTGCTGGCCGCGCGCCTGGACCCGGACGGCAAGCCGATCCCGCTGATCGCCGAGACCGGCGGCCAGAACGCGATGATCGTGGATTCGTCCGCGCTGGCCGAGCAGGTGGTGGCCGACGTGCTGAACTCGGCCTTCGACTCGGCCGGCCAGCGCTGCTCGGCGCTGCGCGTGCTCTGCCTGCAGGACGACGTGGCCGACCGCACGCTGACCATGCTCAAGGGCGCCATGCACGAGCTCGCGCTCGGCAACCCCGATCGCCTCTCGACCGACGTCGGCCCGGTGATCGACGCCGACGCCAAGCGCGGCATCGATGCCCACGTGGCCGCGATGAAGGAAAAGGGCCACCCGGTCACCCAGCTGCCGATGCCGGACGGCTGCGCGCAGGGCACCTTCGTGCCGCCCACGCTGATCGAGATCGGCAGCATCGACGAGCTCAAGCGCGAGGTGTTCGGCCCCGTGCTGCACGTGGTGCGCTACCGCCGCAGCGCGCTCGACAAGCTGCTCGAGCAGGTGCGCGCGACCGGCTACGGCCTCACGCTCGGCATCCATACGCGCATCGACGAGACCATCGCCCATGTGATCGGCCGTGCCCATGTCGGCAACATCTACGTGAACCGCAACGTGGTGGGCGCCGTGGTGGGCGTGCAGCCGTTCGGCGGCGAGGGGCTGTCCGGTACCGGTCCCAAGGCCGGCGGCGCGCTCTACCTGCAGCGCCTGCTGGCCACGCGCCCGGCGGGCCTGCCGAAGTCGCTGGAGGCCTCGCTGGTGGTGGATGCGCCGGTGGAGGGCGAGTCGGGTGATAATCCGGCGTCGGCCCTGGCCGCGCTGCGCGACTGGCTGATCGAACAGCGCGAGGCCGCGCTGGCCGCGCGCTGCGAAGGCTACCTGTCGCGCGTGCTGGCCGGCGCGACCGCGGTGCTGCCCGGCCCGACCGGCGAGCGCAACACCTACACGCTCGGTCCGCGCGGCACGGTGCTCTGCATCGCGGCCACCGCGCGCGGCGCGCGTGCGCAGTTCGCCTCGGTGCTGGCCACCGGCAACCGCGCGCTGTTCGCGGGCGCCGCCGGCGAGGCGCTGGCCGCCGCGCTGCCGGCCTCGCTGAAGGGTCAGGCGACGGTGCGCAAGCAGGCCGACGCGAGCTTCGACGCGGTGCTGTTCGAAGGCGACAGCGACGAACTGCTGGCGCTGGTGAAGGAGGTCTCGCAGCGTCCCGGTCCGATCGTCTCGGTGCAGGGCGTGGCGGCCGGCGCCTTCGAGAACGGCGACGAGGATTACGCGCTGGAGCGCCTGCTGACCGAGCGCTCGGTCAGCGTGAACACCGCGGCGGCGGGCGGTAACGCGAACCTGATGACGATCGGCTGAGCGATCCCGGCTGGTTGGCATGACGAAACGGAAGCGGCACGGCAAACCCGAAGCCGCTCCATTTACCCTGGTTTTACCCTGGTATTAGGAGAAGCTAATGCAACACACGATGAAAAAAGTGGCAGGCGCGACGTTCGTTGCGGTCATGTCGCTGGCGGGGACCGCGTACGCGGATGACGTGAAGATCGGCTTCGCGGCACCGATGACGGGAGCGCAGGCGCATTACGGCAAGGACATGCAGAACGGCATCGTGCTGGCGATCGAGGACTTCAACGCGACGAAGCCCGTGATCGGCGGCAAGCCGGTGACCTTCGTGCTCGACTCGCAGGACGACCAGGCCGACCCGCGCACGGGCACCACGGTCGCGCAGAAGCTCGTCGACGACGGTATCAAGGGCATGCTCGGCCACTTCAACTCGGGTACCACGATCCCGGCCTCGCGCATCTACGCGAACGCCGGCATCCCGGAAGTCGCGATGGCGACGGCGCCGGAGTACACCACGCAAGGCTACAAGACGACCTTCCGGATGATGACCTCCGACACGCAGCAGGGCTCGGTCGCGGGCGCCTTCGCGGTGAAGGATCTCGGCATGAAGAAGATCGCCATCGTCGACGATCGCACCGCCTACGGCCAGGGCCTGGCCGACCAGTTCGAGAAGGCCGCCAAGGCAGCCGGCGCGACCATCGTCGATCGCGAGTTCACCAACGACAAGGCCGTCGACTTCAAGGCGATCCTGACCAAGCTGAAGGCCGCCAAGCCGGATCTGGTCTATTACGGCGGCGCCGATTCGCAGGCCGCGCCGATGGTCAAGCAGATGAAGTCGCTGGGCGTCACGGCGCCGCTGATGGGCGGTGAAATGGTCCACACGCCGACCTTCCTGAAGATCGCGGGCGACGCCTCGGAAGGCACCATCGCCTCGCTGGCCGGCCTGCCGCTGAACGACATGCCGGGCGGCAAGACCTACGCCGACAAGTACAAGAAGCGCTTCGGCGAGGACGTGCAGACCTACTCGCCCTACGCCTACGACGGCGCGATGGCGATGTTCAACGCGATGAAGAAGGCGAACTCGACCGATCCGGCCAAGTACCTGCCGGTGCTGGCGCAGACCGACATGGCCGGCGTGACCTCGACGCATATCGCCTACGATTCGCGCGGCGACCTGAAGAACGGCGGCATCACGATGTACAAGGTCGAAAAGGGCGAGTGGAAGCCGCTCAAGAGCATCGGCGGCAAGTAAGCCTCGCGGCCCCGGCGGCTTGACCGCCCGGGCTGGCTCGCGGGACCGGACCGGCCGGTCGGCACGTTGTCACGACGTGCCGGCCGGCCGGTTTTTTCATGGCCGCCGTGCCGCGGAGCATCGCGGCGCGGGATCGCGTCGTGCGGTTCAGCCATGCAATTTCCTCATGGCGGCCATGTAGAGGATTCGATTGCGGGGGGAATTTGTCTCCGGCTAAATCGCCCGGTATGGCCGCCGCCGCGTCGGCGCGGCCGGTTCCGCCGCAGGAGATGTCCCATGCAGAGCGCCCTCGCGCCCCGCTCCAAGCTGCCCGACGTGGGCACCACGATCTTCAGCGTGATCGGCAAGCTGGCCGCCGAACACGATGCCCTCAATCTCTCGCAGGGCGCGCCCAACTTCGCGCCCGACCCGGCGCTGGTCGAGGGCGTGGCGCGCGCGATGCGCGACGGCCACAACCAGTACGCGCCGATGCCGGGCGTGCTGGCGCTGCGCGAGGCGCTGGCGCTGAAGACCGAGAGCCTGGGCGGCGCGCGCTACGACCCCGGCAGCGAGATCACCGTGCTGGCCAGCGCCAGCGAGGGCCTGTACGCCGCGATCAGCGCGCTGGTGCATCCCGGCGACGAGGTGATCTATTTCGAGCCCTCGTTCGACAGCTACGCGCCGATCGTGCGCATGCAGGGCGCCGTGCCGGTGGCCATCAAGCTCTCGCCGGAAACCTTCCGGATCGACTGGGACGAGGTGGCGGCCGCGCTCACGCCGCGCACGCGGATGATCATCGTCAACACCCCGCACAACCCCACCGCCACCATTTTCGGCGCCGACGATCTCGCGCGGCTCGAGCGGCTCACGCGCGACACCGGCATCGTGATCCTGTCCGACGAGGTCTACGAGCACGTGGTGTTCGACGGCGCGCGCCACCTCGGCATGGCGAGCCGCCCGGCGCTGGCCGAGCGCAGCGTGATCGTCTCCTCGTTCGGCAAGTCCTTCCACGTGACGGGCTGGCGCGTCGGCTATTGCCTGGCGCCGGCCGCGCTGATGGACGAGATCCGCAAGGTCCACCAGTTCATGGTGTTCTCGGCCGATACGCCGATGCAGATCGCCTTCGCCGAGGCACTGGCCGATCCGGCCAGCTACCTGGGGCTGTCGGCCTTCTACCAGGCCAAGCGCGACCTGCTGGCGCGCGAGCTGGCCGATTCGCGCTTCGAGCTGCTGCCCAGCGAGGGCAGCTTCTTCATGCTGGCGCGTTTTCGCGATTTCTCCGACGAGCGCGACAGCGATTTCGTGCTGCGCCTGATTCGCGACGCGCGCGTCGCCACCATCCCGCTGTCGGCGTTCCACGCGGACGGCACCGAGACCGGCGTGATACGCCTGAGCTTCGCCAAGGACGACGCGACGCTCGTCGAGGGCGCGCGCCGGCTGCGCGCGCTCTGATCCGAATCCCGCAGACTGCAAGGAGATCAGCATGACTGGATGGAACCGGCGGCGCGTCAGCGCGTTCGCCTGCGCGCTCGGCGCGACGGCTGCCATGAGCCTCACGGGCGCCGCCCGGGCGGCCGATGCGCAGAACCTGCGCTTCGGCGTCGAGGCGCAATACGCGCCGTTCGAATCGAAGGCGGCCGACGGCTCGCTGCAGGGCTTCGACATCGACGTCGGCAATGCCGTGTGCCGCACCGCGAAGCTCGACTGCAAGTGGGTGGAGACCTCGTTCGACGGATTGATCCCGGCCCTGCAGGGGCGCAAGTTCGACGCGATCAACTCGGCCATGAACGCGACGCCGCAGCGTCGCCAGGCGATCGCCTTCACCACCATCATCTATCGCGTGCCGACGCAGTTGATCGCGCGCGCGAGCAGCGGTTTGCAGCCGACGCCGGAATCGCTGAAGGGCAAGCGCATCGGCGTGCTGCAGGGCTCCATCCAGGAAACCTACGCGAACGCGCACTGGGCCAACGCGGATGTGTCGATCGTCTCCTACCAGGACCAGAACCAGGTCTATGCCGACCTGGTTTCGGGGCGCCTGGACGGCACCCTGGTGCTCGCGCCGGCCGGCCAGCGCGGATTCCTGTCCCGGCCCGACGGCAAGGGTTTCGCCTTCGTCGGCGCGCCGGTGCGCGACGACCGGATCCTCGGCGACGGGATCGGCTTCGGCTTGCGCAAGGGGGATGCGGCGCTGAAGGCGCGCCTCGACGCGGCCATCGAGCAGATCAAGGCCGACGGCACGGTGCAGGCGCTGGGCCGCAAGTATTTCGGCGATATCGACATCTCGACGAAGTAGCGAGCATGAGATGGGGCGCGCATGGATCTCGTGCCGCCCCGCCCCGCTCCGCTCCATCCCGCCTCAATCGGGATCGGCCTCGGCCAGGCGTGCCGCCACGTCGCGCAGCCAGGCCTCGCTCCAGGTCAGCGCACCCACCTTCAGGTGCCCCACCACGCTGCGCACCCAGTCGAGTTCGGTCTCGACGGTGGCCTGCAGCAACTCGCTCTCCAGCAGGAACAGCCGCGGGATCTGCATCGCGAGTGCCGCGTTGCGCGCCGCCTCAAGCCGTTCGAGTTCCTCCTCGAGCGCGAGGATGCGCGCCTCGAGCTGGCGCCGCGCATCCTCGACCGACAGCAAGGGCAGGATCGACAGCGCGACCGGAAACGCCGGGAATTCGCGGGCCGGTTGCGCGAGCTGCTCGCGCAGCCACTGGCGCGCGGTGTTGCGACCCGATTCGGTGACGGCGTAGATAGTGCGCTCGGGGAACATGCCGTCGCGCTCGGTATCGTGGACCACCACCAGGTGGTCGCGCAGCAGGCGCTCGAGCGTCTGGTAGAGGCTGTTGCGCTGGCGGACGTTGATCACCTCGTCCTTGCCGCGCAGTTTGATCAGCTGCTGGATCCGGTAGGCGTGCATCGGCGCTTCGGTCAGCATCGCCAGCACGGCCAGCGCGAGAGGGGAAAATTTCGGCATGAGCCAGTCGAATCCATCATCAATTTGTGACTAGTGATTTTATGACTGGTCATGAATTGACGCAATGATGAACGCGCGTGCCGGCTGCAGGCGCGCCTAGCCGACGTGGGTGCGCTTGGCCGGCGCCTCCGGCGTTTCCATGGTCGCGAGGCCATGCACGATGCCGCAATCCTCGACCGTGTGATCGCCCTGGCACTGCTCGCGCAATTCGCTGAGCTGGGCCTTCAGGTGCTGCAGTTCGACCAGCCGCGCATTGACGTGGCCGATGTGTTCGTCGAGCAGCGTGTTGATCGAATCGCAGCGATCGGCGGGGTCGTCGGTCAGGCGCAGCAGCGCGCGGATTTCGTCGTGCGTCATGTCGAGCGCGCGGCAGTTGCGGATGAACCGCAGGCGCTCGACGTGGACTTCGGTGTAGCGCCGGTAATTGGCGTCGGTGCGCTCGGCATCCGGCATCAGACCCTCCTTCTCGTAGAAGCGGATCGTTTCCGGCGTGCAGCGGGCGGCTTTCGCGAGTTCGCCGATCTTCATCAGATTCTCCTGGCGGTAGCGGTTGACCCTGAAGTGGCTTCAGGGTGTTAACTCTACACCGTCAAGCAATCAGGCATCGGAGAAGGTGATGAGCGAAAGCAATCGGAGCAAGGACGCGATCGGCGTCGAGGCGCGCGAGGCGCAGGCGGTGGGGGCCGGCGACCATGCCGGCCACGAGGCGCATGCGCATGGCGCCGGCGCGACTTGCTGCGGGCACGACCACGACCATGCCCGTGCGCCGGCCGATGCCCGCGCCGCCGCCGCGCCGGGCCAGGCGATCCAATGGACGCGCCGCGATCCGGCCAGGCAGGCCGAACTCGCGCTCGCCGCCGCGCCGGAACGTGCCGATGCATGTTGTTCGGGCGAGGCGCATTCGCATGAGCATGATCACGCGCATGCCGGCCACGACGATGCGGGGCACGACCACGCCGCGCACGGCAGCCATGGCCATGCCGCCGCCGATCACGCGGGCCATGACCCTTCGAACCATGATCATGCGGGCCACGGTCACGCCGCGCACAATCACGCGGACCACGACCACGACCACGACCACGCCGCCCACAGCCACGACCACGGCGCCGACTGCTGCGCCCCCGCCGCGCTGACGCTCGCGCCGCTGCCCGGCACCGAGCGCCTGGCCGACGGCCAGGAACGCTCCGCCTTCCGCATCATGCAGATGGACTGCCCGACCGAGGAAACGCTGATCCGCAAGAAGCTGGGCGGCATGGCCTCGGTGGCGACGCTCGAATTCAACCTGATGCAGCGCATGCTGACCGTGGTCCACACGCCGGGCGCGGCCGATTCGGTCGCCGCGGCGATCCGCACGCTCGGCATGACGCCCGAGCTGGCCGGCGCCGCCGACGCCAAGGCGGGCGGCCCCATCGCCGAGCCCGCCAAGCCGGTCTGGCCGCTGGTCGCGGCCGGCGTCGCCGCGCTGGCTTCCGAGGCCGTCACCTGGGCCGGCCTGCCGACCTGGGCCGCCGCGCTGCTGGCGCTGGCCTCGGTGGCGGTCTGCGGGCTCACCACCTATCGCAAGGGCTGGATCGCGATCCGCAACGGCAACCTCAACATCAACGCGCTGATGAGCATCGCCGTGACCGGCGCGATGCTGATCGGCCAGTGGCCCGAGGCGGCGATGGTGATGGTGCTGTTTACCATCGCCGAACTGATCGAGGCGAAGTCGCTCGACCGCGCCCGCAACGCGATCCAGGGTCTGATGCGGCTCGCGCCCGATACCGCCACGGTGCGCCAGCCCGACGGCAGCTGGGCGTCGGTGGCGGCGGCCGAGGTCGCGCTCGGCGCGATCGTGCGCGTGCGCCCCGGCGAGCGCATCGGCCTGGACGGCGAGCTGGTCGAGGGCCGCTCCAGCGTGAACCAGGCGCCGATCACGGGCGAGAGCCTGCCGATCGAGAAGGCACCCGGCGACGCCGTGTTCGCCGGCACCATCAACGAATCGGGCTCGTTCGACTATCGCGTCACCGCGGTGGCCTCGAACACCACGCTGGCGCGCATCATCCACGCCGTCGAGGAGGCGCAGGGCGCCAAGGCGCCGACCCAGCGCTTCGTCGACCGCTTCGCGCGCGTCTACACGCCGATCGTGTTCGCGATCGCGCTGCTGGTCGCGGTGGTGCCGCCGCTGCTGCTGGGCGGGTCCTGGCACGACTGGGTCTATCGCGCGCTGGTGCTGCTGGTGATCGCCTGCCCTTGCGCGCTGGTGATCTCGACGCCGGTCACCATCGTCTCGGGGCTGGCGGCCGCGGCGCGGCGCGGGATCCTGGTGAAGGGCGGCGTCTATCTCGAGGAAGGCCGCAAGCTCGGCTGGCTCGCGCTCGACAAGACCGGCACGCTCACCCACGGCAAGCCGGTGCGCACCGACGTCGAGGTCCTGGCCGACGATCTCGAGCCGCAGCGGATCGCCTTCATGGCCGCGAGCCTCGCGAGCCGCTCCGATCACCCCGTTTCGCAGGCGATCGCGACCGCGGCGCTGGCCGAGCGCGGCAGCGCCGGCGCGCCGTTCGCCGAGGTCGAGGGCTTCGAGGCGCTGCCGGGCCGCGGCGTGCGCGGGAGCATCGACGGTGCCGCCTACTGGCTCGGCAACCGGCGCCTGGCGGTCGAGCTCGGCCGCGCCTCGGCGGCGCTCGACGAACGCGTGGCCGCGCTCGAATCGAAGGGCCGCACGGTGGTGATGCTGATCGACGCGACGCGTGTGCTCGGCCTGTTCGCGGTCGCCGACACGGTCAAGCAGACCAGCCGCGAGGCGATCGAGCAACTGCACGCGCTCGGCATCCGCACCGCGATGCTGACCGGCGACAATGCGCACACGGCCGCGGCGATCGCGCGCGAGGTCGGCATCGACGATGCGCGCGGCAACCAGTTGCCCGAAGACAAGCTGGCCGCCGTGGTGGAATTGTCGGGCCAGGGCCGCGCGGTCGGGATGGTGGGCGACGGCATCAACGACGCGCCGGCGCTGGCGCGCGCCGACATCGGCTTCGCGATGGGCGCGATGGGCACCGACACGGCGATCGAGACGGCCGACGTCGCGCTGATGGACGACGATCTGCGCAAGATCCCCGCCTTCGTGCGCCTGTCGCGCGCCACGCACCGCGTGCTGGTGCAGAACATCGGCTTCGCGCTGGTGGTGAAGGCGGTGTTCCTCGGCCTCACCGTGGCCGGGCTGGGCACCATGTGGATGGCCGTGTTCGCCGACGCGGGCGCGAGCCTGATCGTGGTCGGCAATGGCTTGCGGCTGCTGCGCGCCTCGCGCTGAGGGGCACGGCGGCATCGGGAAGGAGGCGCTCGCGATGAACCGTTTCTCCCGCTGGTTCGACACGCTGCGCGGCGCGTTGGGCGGCCATGCCGCGCGGCCGGGGCAGCGCTTCACCCAACTGCGTTCCGGCGATGCAGGCCGGCCGGCGGTCTGCCGCCGCTGTCGCGCGCCGCTGGAAGCGGCCTCGCGCATGTGCACGCGATGCGGCACGCGCGTGCATTGAGCCGGTCAGCGCAATGCGCGATGCGCCGCTGAATGCCGGCTTATCCACAGCGGGCCGTGGATAAACGGTCCGGCTCGCTGTGCGCGCCGCTCAGCGCAGCGGCAGGCAGATCTCGGTCAGCAACTGCTCGGCCGGCGTGTCGCGCGGATCGTTGAGATAGCGCTCGAACGAAGGCGCCTCGGCCGGCGCGTGTCCCGATGCGGGCAGCCATTCCTGGAACAGCCATCGATACGATTCGCCGAGCCGCGCATAGGGCCCGCGATGAATCAGTACCGCATACGGGCCGCCCGAGATGGTCAGGTGTTCGAACTGCCCGGGCAAGGCCGGCGCCGCGGTCCCCTCGCCGAGCGCGAAGCAGGCATGCGAGCGCAACTGCGCGGCCGGCACCGTCTCGGGATCGTCGTGGAAGATGCCCAGGCATTGCGTATCGGGTCCGAACTGGCCCTGTTCGTCGAGCCAGGCGGCCAGGCGCGAGAATGCGACATGCATCTCGGCATAAGGGCCGATATGGGCGGCCGCGACTACCTCGAGCGGCGCGAGCTGGCGGATGTCGAGCTGCGGATTCGTCATGCTGGAAGGTCCCCGGAATCAGTCGTGATGGATCGGCCGGCACGCGCGACCACCGGCGCCATGCCGCCGCTCATCCTACGGAAGCCTTACGACCCGCGCAATCGGCAGCATCCGCCGCCCCGCCCACCTTTGCCGATTTTCGATAACGCCTCGATTAATGACTCTCTAGCATCGGTGATCGGTCACCCGATCCGGCGCGCCGCGCCGGCAGCCGCACATGAGGAGAGAGCGATGCAAGCAGAGTCGAACGGCCGCCCCGCAGCGGGCGGCGCCGCGCCGGGGCCGGCACTGAAACAGACCCTCGGCACCTGGCAGCTGTGGGGCATCGCGGTGGGCCTGGTGATCTCGGGCGAGTATTTCGGCTGGAGCTACGGCTGGGCCAGCGCCGGCACGCTGGGCTTCGTGGTCACCGCGCTGTTCATCGCGGCGATGTACACCACCTTCATCTTCAGCTTCACCGAGCTGACCACCTCGATCCCGCACGCCGGCGGCCCGTTCGCCTATGCGCGGCGCGCCTTCGGCCCGGCCGGCGGCTACCTGGCCGGCATCGCCACCCTGGTCGAGTTCGTGTTCGCGCCGCCGGCCATCGCGCTGGCGATCGGCGCCTACCTGCACGTGCAGTTCCCCTCGCTGGAGCCGAAGCACGCGGCGATGGGCGCCTACCTGGTGTTCATGGCGCTCAATATCGTCGGCGTGCAGATCGCCGCCACCTTCGAGCTGATCGTCACCCTGCTGGCGATCTTCGAGCTGCTGGTGTTCATGGGCGTGGTTTCGCCGGGCTTCTCCTGGGACAACTTCACCCGCGGCGGCTGGAGCGGCGCCGACCACTTCTCGCCGGGCGCCTTCCACGGCATGTTCGCGGCGATTCCGTTCGCGATCTGGTTCTTCCTCGCGATCGAGGGCGTGGCGATGGCCGCCGAGGAGGCGAAGAACCCGAAGCGCTCGATTCCGATCGCCTATGTCGCCGGGATCCTGACCCTGGTGGTGCTGGCGATCGGCGTGATGGTGTTCGCGGGCGGCGCCGGCGATTGGACCAAGCTGGCCAACATCAACGATCCGCTGCCGCAGGCCATGAAGTACATCGTCGGCGAGCACAGCGGCTGGATGCACATGCTGGTCTGGCTGGGCCTGTTCGGGCTGGTGGCCTCGTTCCACGGCATCATCCTCGGCTATTCGCGGCAGATCTTCGCGCTGGCGCGCGAGGGCTACCTGCCGGAATGGCTGGCCAAGGTGCACCCGCGCTTTCGCACGCCGTATCGCGCGATCCTGGCGGGCGGCGTGGTCGGCATCGCGGCGATCTACAGCGACGAGCTGATCCAGTTCGGCGGCCAGACGCTCACCGCGAACATCGTGACGATGTCGGTATTCGGCGCTATCGTGATGTACATCGTCAGCATGGCGGCCCTCTTCAAGCTGCGCCGCAGCCAGCCGGCGATGGCGCGCCCGTTCCGCGCGCCGCTCTACCCGCTGTTCCCCGCCTTCGCGCTGGTGGCGGCGCTGGTCTGCCTCGGCACGATGGTCTATTTCAACGCGCTGGTCGCGCTGATCTTCGTGGCGATCGTCGCGCTCGGCTACGGCTACTTCCTGGCCACGCGCGCGCAGCGGGCGGCCGCGCCGGCCGAGGCGCTGCTCGAGGAATGACAGCACGCGCGCCGGGCGGCGCGCAGGAGATTCGCAGATGTCGTACACGGAGACGATCGGCTCGCGCACCTACCGGTTCGCGGACCTGAAGACCTTGATGGCGAAGGCCAGCCCCCTGCGCTCGGGCGACCAGCTCGCCGGCGTGGCGGCGGCCAGCGAGGAGGAGCGCGTGGCGGCGAAGATCGCCCTGGCCGCCGTGCCGCTCAAGGCCTTCCTCAACGAGGCGCTGATTCCCTACGAGCGCGACGAGGTCACGCGGCTGGTGATCGACGAGCACGACGCGGCCGCCTTCGCCGAGATCTCGCACCTGACGGTGGGCGATTTCCGCAACTGGCTGCTCTCGCCCGCCGCCGATGGTGCCGCGCTCGAACGCGTGGCGCCGGGCCTCACGCCCGAGATGGTGGCGGCGGTCTCGAAGCTGATGCGCAACCAGGACCTGATCGCGGCGGCCCGCAAGCGCCGCGTGGTCACGCGCTTTCGCAACACGGTCGGGCTGCCGGGGCGCATGTCGGTGCGCCTGCAACCGAATCACCCGACCGACGACGCCAGGGGCATCGCCGCCTCGATGCTCGACGGCCTGATGTACGGCTCCGGCGACGCGATGATCGGCATCAATCCCGCCACCGACAGCCTGGCCGCCATCACGCGCCTGCTGAACATGATCGATGCGTTTCGCGAGCGCTACCGCGTGCCGACGCAGTCCTGCGTGCTGACCCACGTCACCAACACCATCGCCGCGATCGAGAAGGGTGCGCCGGTCGACCTGGTGTTCCAGTCGATCGCCGGCACCGAGCAGGCCAATGCCAGCTTCGGCATCTCGCTGGCCCTGCTCGGCGAGGCGCACGAGGCGGCGCTCTCGCTCAAGCGCGGCACGGTGGGCGACAACCTCATGTACTTCGAGACCGGCCAGGGCAGCGCGCTGTCGGCCAACGCGCATCACGGTGTCGACCAGCAGACCTGCGAGGTGCGCGCCTACGCGGTGGCGCGCCGGTTCCGGCCCTTCCTGGTCAATACCGTGGTCGGCTTCATCGGCCCCGAGTACCTGTACGACGGCAAGCAGATCATCCGCGCCGGGCTCGAGGATCACTTCTGCGGCAAGCTGCTGGGCGTGCCGATGGGTTGCGATATCTGCTACACCAACCACGCCGAGGCCGACCAGGACGACATGGACACGCTGCTGACCCTGCTCGGCGCGGCCGGCATCAACTTCATCATGGGCATCCCCGGCGCCGACGACGTGATGCTGAACTACCAGAGCACTTCCTTCCACGACGCGCTCTACGTGCGCGAGGTGCTGGGGCTGCGGCGCGCGCCCGAGTTCGAGGAATGGCTGGAGGCGATGGAGATCGCCGACGCGAAGGGCGCGCTGATACCGGCGCATGCGCGCGCGCCGCTGCTGGCCGGGGCGAAGGAATGGATGGGGATCGACGCATGAGCGATGCGGTCGAGAAGAACCCCTGGGGCGGCCTGAAGACCTTCACCAACGCGCGGATCGCATTGGGCCGCGCCGGCAGCAGCCTGCCCACCGAGCCCCTGCTGGCCTTCAATCTCTCGCACGCGCAGGCACGCGACGCGGTGCACCAGCCGCTCGATGCCGACAAGCTGCGCGGCGAGCTGGAGGCGGCCGGCTTCGCCACGCTCGGCGCGGACAGCGCGGCGCCCGATCGCCAGCACTACCTGCGCCGCCCCGACCTCGGGCGCAAGCTGTCCGAGGCGAGCCGCGAGGCGCTGGCCGCCGAGGGCGCCAAGCCGGCCAAGGCGCCGGACCTGGTGTTCGTGATCGGCGACGGCCTGTCGGCCTTCGCGGCTGCGAAGCAGGCGCTGCCGCTGCTGAACGCGATACGTGGGCGGCTCGATGCCGATGGCTGGTCGCTCGGGCCGGTGGTGGTGGCGCGGCAGGCGCGCGTCGCGCTCGGCGACGAGATCGGCGAGCTGTTGCGCGCGCAACTGGTGGCGATCCTGATCGGCGAGCGACCGGGCCTCAGCTCGCCCGACAGCCTCGGCGTCTACCTGACCTACGCGCCGAAGGTGGGCTGCCACGACGCCCAGCGCAACTGCATCTCGAACGTGCGCCCCGAGGGCCTGCCTTACGAGGCGGCCGCGCACAAGCTGCATTACCTGCTCACCCACGCGCGCCGCCTGCAACTGACCGGCGTCGGCCTCAAGGACGACAGTGACGCGCTGTTGGCCGATCGATCGGACAGCGAACGAATCGGCGAAGGATAGCCGAGCCTGCCGTTGCCCGCACGAAAAAAAGCGCCGGTGGAATATCCACCGGCGCCTTGTCATTGCGGCGAGTTCGGCGAGGCCGCCGCGATCAGAAGAAGCCGAGCGGCTTGTCGTCGTAGCTGACCAGCAGGTTCTTGGTCTGCTGGTAATGGTTGAGCATCATCTTGTGCGTCTCGCGGCCGATCCCCGACTGCTTGTAGCCGCCGAACGCGGCATGCGCCGGATAGGCGTGATAGCAGTTGGTCCACACGCGGCCGGCCTGGATCGCGCGGCCGAAGCGATAGGCGCGACCGCCGTCGCGGGTCCACACGCCGGCGCCGAGCCCGTAGAGCGTGTCGTTGGCGATCTCCAGCGCCTCCTCCTCGTTCTTGAAGGTGGTCACCGACAGCACCGGCCCGAAGATCTCCTCCTGGAAGATGCGCATCTTGTTGTGGCCGCGGAACACGGTCGGCTTCACGTAGTAGCCGCTGGCGAGCTCGCCAGTCAGCGTGTTGCGCTCGCCGCCCGTCAGGCACTCGGCGCCTTCCTGGCGGCCGATGTCGATGTAGGACAGGATCTTCTCGAGCTGCTCGGCCGAGGCCTGCGCGCCGATCATGGTCTGCGCATCGAGCGGGTGGCCCTGGCGGATCTTCTCGACGCGCTTGACGGCGCGCTCGATGAAGCGGTCGTAGATGCTTTCCTCGACCAGCGCGCGCGACGGGCAGGTGCACACCTCCCCCTGGTTCAGCGCGAACATCGCGAAGCCTTCCAGGGCCTTGTCGAAGTAGCTGTCGTCGCGGTCCATCACGTCGGCGAAGAAGATGTTCGGGCTCTTGCCGCCGAGCTCGAGCGTGACCGGGATCAGGTTCGCGCTGGCGTACTGCATGATCAGGCGGCCGGTGGTGGTCTCGCCGGTGAAGGCGATCTTCGAGATCCGCTTGCTGGAGGCCAGCGGCTTGCCGGCTTCCAGCCCGAAGCCGTTGACGATGTTGAGCACGCCCGGCGGCAGCAGGTCCTGGACCAGCTCGGCCCACACCAGGATCGAGGCCGGCGTCTGCTCGGCCGGCTTGAGCACCACGCAGTTGCCGGCCGCCAGCGCCGGCGCGATCTTCCAGGCCGCCATCAGGATCGGGAAGTTCCAGGGGATGATCTGGCCGACCACGCCGAGCGGCTCGTGGAAGTGATAGGCCACCAGGTCGCCGCCGATGTCGGCGATCGAGCCTTCCTGGGCGCGCACGCAGCCCGCGAAGTAGCGGAAATGGTCGATCGCGAGCGGGATGTCGGCCGCGGTGGTCTCGCGCAGCGGCTTGCCGTTGTCGATGGTCTCGGCCACCGCCAGGCGCGCGAGGTTCTGCTCCATGCGATCGGCGATGCGCAGCAGCACGGCGGCGCGCTCGGCCACCGGGGTCGCGCCCCAGCTCGCTTTGGCCTTGTGCGCGGCGTCCAGCGCGAGGTTGATGTCGGCTTCCTGCGAGCGCGGGATCGAGGTGAAGGCCTGGCCGGTGACGGGCGAGAGATTGTCGAAGTACTGGCCGTCGACAGGGGGCACCCATTCGCCGCCGATGAAGTTCCCGTATTGCTTGCGGTACGGGAATTCGATGTTCAGGTGCTGCATCTCGGCGTGGTTCATCGTGTCGCTCCTCGCATGTCGGTTTGGGGAAAACATCGCCGCGCGCGCAAGAGGACGCTCGCCACGCGCGGCGCGGTGTTCCGGATACGCCAAAAGCGTGCCAGCGCGCCGCCTCGCGGTGCGCGCCCGGCGCGAGGCGGTGCGGCGGCGGCGGGCAGGGCCGCCGCGACGATGACGCTGCCGTGACTGTGCAGGAATGGAACGTTCGCCCGGCACAGGCTGTGCCGTCGCGGCACAGCGCGCGGCGGCGAGCGACCGGGCCGCGCCGGGCCCGGTTTCGGCACGGGACTTGCATTCGCTTTCCGGATCGAGGCAGGAGCAGGCCGGGAGGGCGGACATGGACAGCGCACGAGGCGGCGGCGAGGCGACCGCGGAGGACACGCGGCGCAGCGCGGCAGGCGACGAGGTGCCGGCGGGCCGCGCCGTGGTCAGCGTCGCGCACGACGCCGACGAGCAGGCGCGCAACCTGGTGGGCTGGCGCCAGACCTACGACCAGCTCGCGGCCGGGCATTTCGTCGGCACCCTCACCGAGCTGCCGCTCGACACCATGAAGCTGTTCCGCGAGACCACCAGCCACACGCTGCGCCAGGCCTGCGAGGTGCGCGGCGATGCCTACTGGTTCGGTATCCCGGTGCTGGCGCCCGAGTTCGAGGCCGCGCAGATGCGCATCGATACGCGGCCGGTCGCGGCCGACGGCTTCGCCTGCCGGCCCGGCAATGTCGAATTCGAGCTGCTGACGCCGGCGGCCTTTTCGATCTATGGCGTGGTGGTGCGTGGCGAGGTGCTGCGCCGTCACGCCGAGCAGGTCGAGCGGGCGGGCTTCGACGAGAGCGTGCCACGCCAGGCCATGGTGCGCGCCGGCGATGCGCGGCTGGCGCGCCTGCGCGCGCTGCTGGCGTCGCGGCTCGATCCTTGGCCCGATTCGAGGCTTGCTTCGCGATCCAACGCGCAATCCGACGTTCAGCCCGACTTTCAGCCAGATTCACGGCTGTTCCAGGCGACCTCGCCGCGTGCGGCCCTTTCCGATGGCGAGCGCCGTGATCTGCAGGAGGCCGTGCTGGCTGCCCTGTTCGACGTCTGCGCGGGGCCGGCCGGCGACGAGGAGGCCGATGGCATGCAGCCGCAGCGGCGGCGCCGCATCGTTGCCCAGGCGCGCGACTACGTGCTCGCGCATCGCGCGCGTGCGGTGGGCGTGCCCGAGCTTTGCGAGCAACTGCACGTGAGCCGACGCACCTTGCAGAACTGCTTCCAGGACGTGCTCGGGATGGCGCCCGCCACCTATCTGCGCGCGCTGCGCCTTAACGGCGCGCGGCGCGACCTGTGCGGGCGCGCCGCCGGCTCGGTGCAGGACGTGGCCGCCGCCTGGGGGTTCTGGCACCTGAGCCAGTTCGCGACCGACTATCGCCGCATGTTCGGGATGCGGCCTTCCGAGGCGCTGCGCGAATCGGTGACGGTCGCGCTCGGCTGAAGCGGGCGAGCGCCGCATTGCCGGCCGTTGCTGGCCAATCGCCGATCCCCGGCGCCAGCCGTTATTCGCGCGCCCGCGGCCAGGCCAGCGCATCCCAATCGACCAGCCCCCAGGCCGCCTCGACCATCGCGATCTCGGCGGGATCGTCGCTGGCATGGCGATCGCGCAGCGCGGGCGGCACCGTGACCACGAAGGGCCGGCACAGCGGATAGTCGCGCACGCGCAGCTCCGGCGCGATGCTGGTGAAGCCGGCCAGGGTCGGCACCTCGAAGCCGTCGGCGGCGTGGATCGCCGAGGTGTCGGCGCTGACCAGCACCGCCGCGTCGCGGATCCAGGCGAAGTAGGCGGCCGTATCGGGCGACAGCTCGCGCACGTCCGTGTAGGCGGCATGCTCGACGGGCCCGAAGCCGAGCACGGGCAGGCCGTATCGCCGGGCGATGCGCTCCACGATGGCGGCGCGCTGCGAGGGCGGGATGCTGCGCAGCGGCGTGCTCGCCTCGGCGCAGAACAGCGCGTAGCGCTGCCCGCGCCAGGCCGCGGGCAGTTCCGGCAGCGCCAGCCGCGCCAGCCAGCGATTGCGCCTGGCGGCGGCCGGCACCGTGGCCGGATCGACGCCGAGCGCATCGAGGAAGTAGTCGATCATCGGCAGCGCCGCGAAGGACGGCCGATACAGCTGGTTGCCGACGTCGATCCTCGCTTCGTCGGCCGGCAGCGCATCGAGGTCCGCCGGCAGCACGCGCATGCCGGCGACCACCTCGTCGGCGAGCCGGTAGAGCTGCTCGACATGGCCGGACAAACGCGACGGCCGATACAGCACGATACGCAGCGCCGGATGCGCATCGCGCAGCGCCGCCAGCGCGCTGAGCCCGATGATCGAATCGCCGAGCGCGACGCCCATGCCGTTGATCACGTGGACCCGGGCATGTCGCGCGTAGTCGAGCCGGAACGGCTGCTCGGCCGCGTTGAGGATGCCGGTGCCGCCCTGGCTGGCGGCGCGATGGCCGGGCGGCACCTGGCCCGCCATCTCCAGGTCGTAGGGCGCCACCAGCCGGCGCTCGCGCGAGAGCAGGGTGCCGGGGTGCCGCAGCGCGGCCGTCCCCTCCAGGTCGGCCGGCGTGTCAGCGGCGAGCGGCGCGGGATGTGCCATCGATGCGGGAATCCTCGAAGCAAGAGTCGACGGGAGCAGGGCGTCTCATGCGCCCGGCCCGGTTTCGCCGCGGGCGCGCCGCCCCTGCTCGCGCACCTGCTCCAGCGTCGCGGCCGGCGTGCTGGCCTCCTGCGGGATCCGGATCTCGATCAGCGCGGGCAGGCCGCTGCCGAGCGCGCGTTCGAGCGCCGGCGCGAATTCGGCGGTGGTGGCGACGGTCTCGCCATGCGCGCCGAACGCGCGCGCATAAGCGGCGAAGTCGGGGTTGGTGAGGCCGGTGCCATGCACGCGGTTCGGGTAATGGCGTTCCTGGTGCATGCGGATCGTGCCGAAGTGGCCGTTGTTGACCACGATCACCACAATGTTCAGGCCGTATTGCATCGCCGTGGCCAGCTCGTGGCCGGCCATCATGAAGCAGCCGTCGCCGGCCAGCGCCACCGCGATTCGTTGCGGATACAAGGACTTCGCGGCCAGCGCGGCCGGCACGCCGTAGCCCATCGCGCCATTGGTCGGCGCGAGCTGCGAGCGGAACGCGCGATAGGCGTAATGGCGATGCAGCCAGGTGGCGTAGTTGCCGGCGCCGTTGCTGACGATCGCGTCGTGCGGCAGCCGTTCGCGCAACTGCTGCATGATCTCGCCGAGCTGCACCTCGCCCGGCATCGGCAGCGGCTTGCGCCAGGCCAGGTAGGCCGCATGCGCCTCGCTCGCGCTGCCGGCCCAGGGCAGCAGCTCGGGCGGCGCGAGCTCGGCCAGCCGCGCCGCGATCTCGGGCATGCCCGAGACGATCGGCAGGTCGGGCAGGTAGACCCGGCCCAGTTCCTCGGCGCCCTGGTGGACGTGGATCAGCGACTGGCGCGTCTTCGGTATTTCCAGCAGCGTGTAGCCGCCGGTGGTGGCTTCGCCCAGGCGCGGGCCCAGCACGAGCAGCAGGTCGGCCTCGCGGATGCGCCTGGCGAGCGCCGGATTGATGCCGAGCCCGACGTCGCCGGCATACAGCGGATGCTCGTTGTCGAAGCTGTCCTGGTAGCGGAACGCGCAGGCCACCGGCAACTGCCAGGCCTCGGCGAAGCGGCGCAGGTCGGCGCAGGCCTCGACGCTCCAGCCGCTGCCGCCGGCGATCAGCAGCGGGCGCTCGGCGCGCGCGAGCCGCTCGCGCAGCTCGGCCATCTGGGCCGCGGAGGGCGCCGCCGCGATCCGCTTGGCGGCCGGCAGCACCGGCTGCGGCGCGCAGGGGTTGGACAGCAGGTCTTCAGGCAGCGCCAGCACCACCGGGCCGGGACGGCCCGAGGTCGCGACGTGGAAGGCATGGCTCAGGTACTCGGGAATCCGCCGCGCGTCGTCGATCTGCGCGACCCACTTGGCCAGCTCGCCGTACATGCGGCGATAGTCGATCTCCTGGAAGGCCTCGCGGTCGAGATGCTCGCGCGCGCATTGGCCGACGAACAGGATCATCGGCGTCGAATCCTGGAACGCGGTATGCACGCCGATCGAGGCATGCGTCGCGCCCGGTCCGCGCGTGACCAGGGCCACGCCGGGCCGGCCGGTCAGCTTGCCGACCGCCTCGGCCATGTTGGCGGCGGCGGCCTCGTGGCGGCAGACGATGGTGTCGATACGCGCGGTTTCGTCGCCGAGCGCGTCGAGCACGGCGAGGAAGCTTTCGCCGGGCACGCAGAACACGCGTTCGACATGGTTGGCGAGCAGCGCATCGACGAGCAGTCGGGCGCCGTTGACGCTGGCGGGGACGGCGGAATCCGGAGTGTGCGACATGGACGGCGGGCTCCCTCGGTGGCGGGAGGGATAGCTTACGCCGGATGGGCGAAACGTGGCGAGCGGGCCGCGAACGGTGCGTGCTCGCCGCGAAACGCCGCCGCGCGTCGTTGCGAGGACCGAGAAAACGAAAAAGGGCGAGCGCGTAAACGCAAGGCGCCGCGCAGCCGATCCGGCGCGCGGCGCGTGTCGCCTCAAATCCCGTTCAGCACTCGACGATATTCACCGCCAGCCCGCCGCGCGAGGTTTCCTTGTACTTGGTCTTCATGTCGGCGCCGGTCTCGCGCATGGTCTTGATCACCGAATCGAGCGACACGTAGTGGCTGCCGTCGCCGCGCAGGGCCATGCGCGCGGCGTTGACGGCCTTCACCGAAGCCATCGCGTTGCGCTCGATGCAGGGGATCTGCACCATCCCGCCGACCGGGTCGCAGGTCAGGCCGAGGTTGTGCTCCATGCCGATCTCGGCGGCGTTCTCGACCTGGCGCGGCGTGCCGCCCAGCACGGCGGCCAGCGCGCCGGCCGCCATCGAGCAGGCCACGCCCACCTCGCCCTGGCAGCCCACCTCGGCGCCCGAGATCGAGGCGTTGAGCTTGTAGAGGATGCCGATCGCGGCGGCCGTCATCAGGAAGTCGATCACGCCCTGCTCGTTGGCGCCCGGCACGAAGCGCGTGTAGTAGTGCAGCACGGCCGGGATGATGCCGGCCGCGCCGTTGGTGGGCGCGGTCACCACGCGCCCGCCCGCGGCGTTTTCCTCGTTCACGGCGATCGCGTAGAGGTTGATCCAGTCGACCATCGACAGCGGGTCGCGCAGCGCCTGCTCCGGGTTGCCGGTCAGCGTGCGATACAGCTGCGGCGCGCGGCGCTTGACCTGGAACGGCCCGGGCAGGGTGCCCTCGGCGTCGGGGTTGTTGATGCCGCAGCCGCGCGACACGCAGGACTGCATCACCTCCCAGATCTTGAGCAGGCCGGCGCGGGTGGTGTTCTCGTCGTGCCAGGCGCGCTCGTTGTCCCACATCAGCTGGGCGATCGACTTGCCGGTGGCGGCGGTCAGCTCCAGCAGCTCGGTGCCGGAGCGGAACGGGTAGGGCATCTGCTCGGCCGCGTTCAGCACCTTGGTATTGGCCGCGCCGGCCGTCACCACGAAGCCGCCGCCCACCGACAGGTAGGTGGTCTCGCGCAGCGCCTCGCCGGCCGCGTCGCGCGCGCGCAGCGTCATCGCGTTCGGGTGCTCGGGCAGCGCCTGCCGATAGAAGCCGATCTGCTCCTTCAGCACGAAGGGCACCGGATGGCGGCCCAGCAGCGAGAGCGTTTTCGTGTCGCGCACGGCGGCCAGCCGCGCGTCGATGGTATCCGGGTCCACCGTGTCGGGCGCGTCGCCCATCAGGCCCAGCATCACGCCGCGATCGGTGCCGTGGCCCTTGCCGGTGGCGCCGAGCGAGCCATACAGGTCGACCTTCACGCCGGCGACCTGCTCGAGCAGGCCATCACGCTCGAGCCCCTGGACGAACATCAGCGCGGCGCGCATCGGTCCGACCGTATGCGAGCTGGACGGGCCTATCCCGATTTTGAAAAGATCGAACACGCTGACTGCCATGGGGAGTTCCTGTAATGCGGATGGGGTGATTAACGTGCCGGCAGCGGCAGGCACGCAGCCAGCCAGGCGGGCGGCTGCGGCGCGAGCTGCTGCGCGACGCTGTTGTAGCGGCCGTCGAGACGGGCCGCGAGGTGGAACAGCTCGGTGGCGTTGGCCGGCTGCCATTGGCCCGAATAACCGGGCAGGCCCGCCTCGCGACGCTTGGCGTCGAACGGCACCGTGGAGTTCACGAATTCTTCATGGGTCTTCTCGCCGCGCGCATAGGGCACCAGCCAGTCGAGCGCGGCCTGCAGGGTTGCGCCGTTGCTGCCGCGCTCGCGCAGCCAGTTGCGGTTGAAGCGCCGCGCGGCCAGCGCCGCCGTGACCAGCGGCTGCAGGTCGTAGACCGCGTAGTGGACCGCGTCGCGCTCCTCGAAATCGAAGGTGGTGCCGTCCGGCTTGATGTTGTCGGCCAGGTGCTCGACGAACAGGCGCTGGGCGGCGTTCATCATCTTGCGATCGCCGAGCGTGAAGGCCGACAGCGCGATCAGCTTGATCCGGTGGCTCTGCCAGTTGTTGCGCCACACGCCGGTGAGCGGGCGCGGCTGCGCGTCGACCTGCGCCACGTAGCCGGCGCCGAGCTTGGCGATGAAGGTCGAGGCCGCGTTGCGCGTCTTGACCGGCAGCGTGCTGGCGGCCATGTCGTAGGCGATGATGAGGCCCTCGAAGCGGGTCTCGTCGATCGGGTTGAAGTCGGGCTGGTAGGTGGTGACCCAGGCCAGCAGGAAGCGGTTCAGCAGCGCGAGATAACGCGGGTTGTTGGTGACGCGCCAGGCCAGCGCCGCATCGCGCATCAGCTCCATGTCCTTGAGCGCTTCCTCGCTCTGGTCGCGGATGCCTTCGTGCGGCAGCAGGCCTTCGGTATGCAGGTGCACGAGCGCCTTCGGCGCGTCGTTCAGGTGCGCGTCGACGCTGCGCACCAGCGCCTGGATGCCGGGCTCGGCCGAGGTGCTCTCGTTGCTCTGCAGCGCGGGCGCCGCGCAGAAATTCATCGCCGCGCGCGCCGGCGAGGCAGCGGCCGACAGCGCGAACGCGACGCAGGCCGCGAATGCCGGCGCGAACGCGCGCCAATGGGCCTGCCGTACGTGCTGTACATGCCGTGTGGCCATTCGATCCGGAAACACCTTGCGCACCATGCGGAACTCCTCGTTTGGCTGGATGGCGGTGTCAGATGTTAGCCGGACTTGGAGGCGAACGCGACCGCGCGCCATGCGCCCCGCCGCGGGGGCGGGAGGCATGGCGCGCGTCATGACGGGCTCGGCGAGGGGCGCGCGGGCCGTCAGGCGTAGTCGGACATCGGCACGCACGCGCAGAACAGGTTGCGGTCGCCGTAGACGTTGTCCGCCCGGCCGACCGGCGGCCAGTACTTGTTGCCGGCGGCCAGCGACGCCACCGGGAACGCGGCCTGCTCGCGCGTGTAGGCGTGCGTCCACTCGTTGGCGGTGACCACCGCCGCCGTGTGCGGCGCATGGCGCAGCGGATTGTCCTCGCGATCGGCGCGGCCTTCCTCGACGGCGCGGATTTCCTCGCGGATCGCCACCATCGCGTCGATGAAGCGGTCCAGCTCCTCCTGCGATTCCGATTCGGTCGGCTCGACCATCAGCGTGCCCGGCACCGGGAAGCTCATGGTCGGCGCGTGGAAGCCGTAGTCCATCAGGCGCTTGGCGACGTCGTCGACGGTGATGCCGCTGCTGTCCTTGATCGGGCGCAGGTCGAGGATGCACTCGTGCGCGACCAGCCCGCCCGGGCCCGAATACAGCACCGGGTAATGCGGCGCGAGACGCTTGGCGATGTAGTTGGCGTTGAGGATCGCCACTTCGGTGGCGGCCGTCAGGTTGCGCGCGCCCATCATCGCGATGTACATCCACGAGATCGGCAGGATCGAGGCCGAGCCGTAAGGCGCCGCCGAGACCGCGCCGATGCCGTCGGCGCCGCGCGTGTAGCCGGTCGAATGCTGGTTCGGCAGGAACCTGGCGAGATGCGCGCCGACCGCGACCGGGCCGACGCCGGGGCCGCCGCCGCCGTGCGGGATGCAGAAGGTCTTGTGCAGGTTCAGGTGGGACACGTCGCCGCCGAACTGGCCCGGCGCGGTCAGGCCGACCATCGCGTTCATGTTCGCGCCGTCCACGTAGACCTGGCCGCCGTGCGCGTGCACGACCTCGCAGATCTCGCGCACGTTCTGCTCGAACACGCCGTGCGTCGACGGGTAGGTGATCATGATCGCGGCCAGGTTCGCCGCGTGCTGCTCGGCCTTGGCCTTGAGGTCGGCGAGGTCGACGTTGCCCTGCTCGTCGCAGGCCACCACCACCACCTTCATGCCGGCCATGTGGGCCGAGGCCGGGTTGGTGCCGTGCGCCGAGGCCGGGATCAGGCAGACGTCGCGATGGCCCTCGCCGCGCGAGGCGTGATAGGCGTGGATGATCAGCAGGCCCGCGTACTCGCCCTGCGAGCCGGCGTTCGGCTGCAGCGAGACCGCCGCGTAGCCGGTGGCGGCCACCAGCATCTGCTCGAGCTGGCTGATCATGGTGCGGTAGCCGACGGTCTGCTCGTCCGGTGCGAACGGGTGGATCTGGCCGAATTCGGGCCAGGTGACCGGCAGCATCTCCGAGGTCGCGTTCAGCTTCATGGTGCAGGAGCCGAGCGGGATCATCGAGCGGTCCAGCGCCAGATCCTTGTCCGACAGGCTGCGCAGGTAGCGCAGCATCTCGGTTTCGGAATGATGGCGGTTGAATACCGGGTGGGTCAGGTAGGCGCTCTGGCGTTCGAGCTGGGCCGGCAGCACCGGCGCGCCCGGCAGGGCGGCTTCCAGCGCGTCCACCGACGGCGCGGCGGCGCCCGCCACCGAGGCGAACACGGCCAGCAGGTCGGCCAGGTCGGCGCGGGTGGTGGTCTCGTCGATCGAGATGCCCACCTGGCTGGCGCCGGCATGGCGCAGGTTGATGCGCTTGGCGCGCGCGGCTTCGTGCAGCGCGGCGGCTTGCTGGCCGGCCTCGACCGTCAGCGTGTCGAAGAAGCTGTCGTTGACCAGCGTGTAGCCGAGCTGGGCGACGCCCGCCGCCAGCAGGCCGGCGATCCGGTTCACGCGCAGCGCGATGGTCTTCAGGCCGCGCGGGCCGTGGTAGACCGCGTAGGAGCTGGCCATGATCGCCAGCAGGGCCTGCGCGGTACAGACGTTCGAGGTGGCCTTCTCGCGGCGGATATGCTGCTCGCGCGTCTGCAGGGCCAGGCGCATGGCCGGCTTGCCCTGCGCGTCGACCGTCACGCCCACCAGGCGGCCCGGCATCTGGCGCTTGAATTCGTCGCGCACGGCCAGGTAGGCCGCGTGCGGGCCGCCGAAGCCGACCGGCACGCCGAAGCGCTGGGTATTGCCGACCGCCACGTCCGCGCCCCATTCGCCGGGCGGCGTGAGCACGGTCAGGGCCAGCAGGTCGGCCGCCACCACCACGTGGCCGCCGGCCGCGTGCACGGCCTCGGTCAGCGCGCGGTAGTCGCGCACGTCGCCGTTCACGCCCGGGTATTGCAGCAGCACGCCGAACGCGTCGGCATCGGCGGCCTGCGCCGCCGGGCCCGTCACCACCTCGATGCCGATCGGCTCGGCGCGGGTGCGGATCACTTCCAGCGTTTGCGGCAGCACGTCGTCGGCCACGAAGAAGCGGTTCGACTTCGGTTTGCCGTTGCGCTGCAGCAGGGTCATCGCCTCGGCGGCGGCGGTGGCTTCGTCCAGCAGCGAGGCATTGGAGATCGCCAGGCCGGTCAGGTCGGTGACCATCTGCTGGAAGTTCAGCAGCGCCTCCAGGCGGCCCTGCGAGATTTCCGGCTGGTAGGGCGTGTAGGCCGTGTACCAGGCCGGGTTCTCGAGCACGTTACGCAGGATCACGGCCGGCGTATGCGCGTTGTAGTAACCCTGGCCGATGAAGGACCGGAACACCTGGTTCTGGTTCGCCAGCTCGCGCAGCGCGGCGAGCGCTTCCGCCTCGCTCCTGGGCTGCGTGAACGGCCCCAGCGGCAGCGTCTCGTCGCGCCGGATCGCGGCGGGGATCACCGCCTCGATCAGCGCCGCGCGCGAGGCGAAGCCGAGCGTGTCGAGCATCGCCTGCTGGCTGGCGGCGTCGGGGCCGATATGACGTTCGGCGAACGCGTCGTGCGTTTCGAGCGCGGCGAGCGAGAGGGGCGTGCGGTTCATCAGGTGATCCGGATGGTCGAGCTTCATGGCATTCCTGCGGGTTGCGGCGCGCGTGCCGTGGTCGCGCGCGCCGCTCGGGTCGAAAAGGGCTTAGCCGTCGATCAGCTTGCTGTACGCGGCCGCGTCGAGCAGATCGTTGGTGTTGGCGCCGGGGGCGAGCTTGATCTTGAACAGCCAGGCGTCGTAGGCGTCTTCGTTGACCGACTCGGGCTCGTCGATCGCGTCCGAGTTGGAGGCGATGATTTCGCCGGAAACCGGCGCGTAGATGTCGGAAGCGGCCTTGACCGACTCGACCACGCCGATCGGGTCACCCGCCTTCACCTGCTTGCCGGCTTCCGGCAATTCGAGGAAGACGATGTCGCCGAGCGTGCTCTGGGCGTGATCGGTGATGCCGACCGTCAGCGTGCCGTCGGCTTCGGTGCGGATCCACTCGTGTTCGTCGGTGTATTTCAGATCTGCCGGGACGTTGCTCATCGGATGCTCCTGATTGTGTTGTGCGTGTTGGAGGTTCGTGCGCTCAGGCGGCCAATACCTTGCCGTTGCGCACGAACGGGAGTTTTACCACGCGCGCGGGAAGGTTTTTGTCGCGGATTCGCACCTGCACGGTGTCGCCGACGGCAACGCCGGCCGGCACGCGCGCGAACGCGATCGATTCCTGCATGCTGGGCGAGAAGGTGCCGCTGGTGATCTCGCCCTCGCCGTGTGCGGTGAGGACCTGCTGGTGGGCGCGCAGCACGCCGCCCGCCTTGCCGTTTTCCTTCTCGAGGATCAGGCCGACGAAGCCGGCGCGCTCGCCGTGCGCCTCGAGCGCGGCGCGGCCGACGAACTCGCGCGGCGCCGACAGGTCGATGGTCCAGGCCAGGCCCGCGTCGAGCGGCGAGACGGTTTCGTCCATGTCCTGGCCGTAGAGGTTCATGCCGGCCTCCAGGCGCAGCGTGTCGCGCGCGCCGAGCCCGGCCGGGCGCACGCCGTGGGCGATCAGCGCGTCCCACAGCGCTTGCACGTGAGCCGCCGGCACGATGATCTCGAAGCCGTCCTCGCCGGTATAGCCGGTGCGCGCCACGGTCAGGTCGCCGAACGGGGTGCCGGCCACCTGGGCGGCGTTGAAGGGTTTCAGTTCGCTGGTGGCGGCGCGCGCGGCGGGCACCGTGTCCCAGGCCTTGGCGCGGGCGTTCGGGCCCTGCACGGCGACGATCGCCAGCTCGCGGCGCGGCGTGATCTCGAGGCCGAAGCCGCCCTCCTCGTTGAGGCGCTGGAACCAGGCGATGTCCTTCTCGGCGGTGCCCGCGTTGACCACGGTGCGGAAGAAGGTTTCGGTGAAGTAGTAGACGATCAGGTCGTCGATCACGCCGCCTTCGGGGTTCAGCAGGCAGGAGTAGAGCGCCTTGCCGGGCGTGTGCAGCTTGCCGACGTTGTTGGCGATGGCGTGCTCGAAGAAGGCGCGGGCGCGCTCGCCGCGGAAATCGACCACGCACATGTGGGACACGTCGAACATCCCGGCATCGGTGCGCACGGCGCGATGCTCTTCCAGCTGGGAGCCGTAGTTGACGGGCATGTCCCAGCCGCCGAAATCGACCATGCGGGCGTTGAGCGCGGCATGCGCGGCGTGGAGCGGGGTGTGTTTGAGTGCGGTCATCGGGGCCTCGAGGTTCCGTGCGGGCGGGTGCCCGGACGCGAAAACGATTCGGCAAGTGGGTGAGCCGCCGGCGCGCGACGCGCCCGTGGTTCCTTGCCAGCCCCTCTGTCCTCGATACCTGAGAGATTGCACCGCCGTTGACCGGCCGGTGCGCGCCCCTTCGGTGGGCAGCCTGCCGATGCTCGCGCACGTGGCTACTGCCGCTCTCCAGAGTACGAAAAACCTGACGCGCAACCTGGGCTGCGCGTATGTGTTCCGACGCGGTCGGTCCTTTTGCCTGAGAGTTTGTGGGTGTGCCCCTTCGGCGGCGCGGCGGCCTGGAATCCAGGCTGTCGCACGCTCTCCCGACGCGTGCCGGCGAATGTACGCGAGGCCAAAGGGCTTGTCAATTTGCGCAAATTCACGTCGCTTGGCGGCAGGCGGGCAGGGCACGGATGCCGGCCGCGGACCTCGCGGCGCGGCTGTCGGCAGCGGCGTGCCGCCTGGGGACAAGTCGGTGGACAGCCTGTGGATCGAGCGGGGACAAGCGTGCCTGAAGCTGTGGACAAGCCGGTGGATGAATCAGGGGACAAGCTCGGGATAAAGCGGGGACAAGTCGTGGATAAGCCGGGCGATGCGCGTGGATAAGGCGGTGGAAAAGCCGGTGGACAAGCTGGGAGCAAGCCGTGGACAAGCGCTGGACAAGTCGCGTTCGGCGGTGGACAAGTGGCGGCCGCACCCGCATGGCGCGGGCCCGGGCGGGCAGCCGGCGCGATGCCGGCATGGGGGAAGGTAAAGCGTGGAAAGCGAAGCGGGCGGCGGCTCGCATTCGATCGAGCCGGGCCGCCTGCCGAGGGGCCATGTCGCGAGGCGGCCCGAGCGAGCCGCCCAGCCCGTCTCAGACGCCGATCGCGCGCGCGGCCGTGTCGAGTTCCTGGTTCAGCACGCGCTGCTCGTCAGCGGTCAGCCCGCCGCCATGCTGCGCGCTCATGTCGTTGGCTTCCTGGCGGATCACGTCGAGGCGTCGATGCAGCGCCTCGCCCTGCGGCGGCGGATAGGCGCCGCCGTTCACCCGCGAATCGATGCGGTTGCCGAGGCTGTCGATGCGGCCCAGGATGCCGTTCATGCGCTCCACGCCGATCGGCGGCGGAGCGGGTTGCGGCGGCGGGGGCGGCGGCTGGACGGGGATCGGTTGAACGGGGCGTGGACGCGGCGCCGGCCGCTTCGGCGGCGGCGTGACGACGCACGCGGCCAGCGAGGCGACGAGGGCGGCGCCGAGGGCCGCACGGATCAGCCGTTGCATGAATCGTTCTCCTATGGCGAATCGGTGAGGCGCAAGATCCGGGCCGTGCGAAACGGCGTCTTGCAAAGCGAAGCCGGCCCGCGAGGGGCCGGCCGGGGAAGCATGCTTCAGACCTGTCCGAAACGGAAGCCGGTTCCCCGTTGTTTTGTAACCGAATGTTGTTCGCGGCCGGCGAGCTGCCGCCCGGGCGCGGCTCGCAGGGTCAGAACGGCTCGCTGGCGAACGGCAGGCGACGGCCCTCGCGCTCGCTGCGCTCGGCCAGCTCGATGATGGCCATCACGTCCACCGCGTCCTGGGCCGACACCGGGAACGGCGCGCGATCCTGCACCGAGGCGGCCAGCGCGCGGTAGAACTCGGCGTACTGGCCGTCGAGGGTGGGCACCGGCCGCTCGGTCTCGACCTCGCCGTCCAGCAGGTGCAGCACGCCGGGCGGATTGCCGCCGCCGAACTCGACGTCGTCGGGCGTGAGGCCGGCCTTGAGCTGGTCCTCCTGGGTATCGAGGCCGAACTTCTGGTAGCCGCCGCGCGTGCCGAGCACGGTGAAGCGCGGCGCCTCGATCGCGGCCAGCGCGCTCGCGTGCAGGATCACTTCATGGTTCGCGTAGCCCAGCACCAGGTGCACGAAGTCGGCCGCCGCCGCGCCGTCGCGGCGCGCGCGCACCGTGGCGCCGACCGTCTCGGGCCGGCCGAACAGCACCAGCGCCTGGTCGATCAGGTGCGGGCCGAGGTCGAACAGCAGGCCGCCGCCGCGCGTGGCGTCCTCGCGCCAGCGCTGGCGGATCTGCGGGCGGAAGCGGTCGAAGTGCGATTCGAACAGCGTCAGGCGCCCCAGCTCGCCGCTCGCCACCAGCTCGCGCACGGTGAGGAAGTCGCCGTCCCAGCGACGGTTGTGGAAGGGCGCGAACACCAGGGCGCGGTCGGCCGCCAGGCGTGCCAGCGTGCGCGCCTCGGCCGAGCTGAGCGTGACGGGCTTGTCGACCACCACGTGCTTGCCGGCCTCGAGCGCGCGGCGGGCCAGATCGAAGTGGGTGTCGTTGGGCGTGGCGATCACCACGCAGTCGAGCTCGGCGAGCCCGAGCAGCGCGTCGAAATCGGCGACCACGGTCGCCTCCGGGTACGCGGCGCGCGCCTTGTCGGCTTGCCCGGTGGCGATCGCGGCCACCTGCGTGCGGCCGCTGTGCGCGATCACCGGCGCGTGGAAGGTGGCGCCGGCGAAACCGAAACCCATCAGACCAACTTTCAGCAAAGACGTCATGAGCGAATCCTGTCAGCTTGCGAGATCGAACGGAAGGCGGGCGGCGGGCGGTGAAGCGGGCTGGGAGCGGGCCCTGAGGCGGGCAGTCGAGCACGGCGCGCGGCCGCCGCCGCGACCGGCTATTGTGGCACGGCGAACCGGGGCGCGAACGCAGCGGCCCCCATGCCGGCGAGCGCCGCCCGCTCGCGGCACGCCGCGGCGGCCGCCGCGCGCGGTCTTCCTTCGCGCGCTCGCGTCAGCCCTGCCGCGCTCCCCG
>NZ_VWWC01000070.1:0-34643 GCF_011753175.1 Burkholderia sp. Cy-637
CGTGCAGGAGCGCGATGCCGCCGCCGCCCTGGCCGCGCGGATCGCCGCCGAGGCGGCGCGCCTGCGCGGGCTGGCCGGCACCTTCGAGCGCTGGCACGAGCAGATGATCTCGTTGATGACGCAGAACCAGGACATGCACGCGAAGAACCGCGAGCTGTCCTCGATCGTCGCGCACGTGCTGATCGTCTCGCTGAACGCCTCGATCGAGGCGGCGCGCGCGGGCACCGCCGGGCGCGGCTTCTCGATCGTCGCCAGCGAGGTGCGCTCGCTGGCCTCGCGCTCGCAGGAGCTCTCGAAGAGCTACCAGGACAGCCTGAACCGCAACGACCTGGTGACCACCGCGACCTTCCAGGACATCCAGGCCGGCGGCAAGATGATCACCGCCTCGCTCGGCAATGTCGATGCGCTGGCCACCCAGTTGCGCGGCCAGCTCGAACGGAGCGCCGCGTGATCGGATCGAATGCGATCGAGAGCTTCGAGCGGATCTTCTTCGGCGCGGCGCGCGCGCGGCTGGCCGGCGACGGCGCCTGCCAGATCGTGCCGCGCGAGGCGCCCGATGCCGGGCGCGGGGTGGAGGCGGTGGTGCTGACGATCTCCTCGCTGAGCTTCCGGCTGCTGCTGTTGCTGCACTACCGCGACGACGACGCGACGCGCGCCCACTACGTCGGCGCCGCCGCCCAGCGCAGCCTGCGCGAGGCGATCCTGGAGGTGGCCAATCTCTGCTGCGGCGCGATCAACCAGGCGCTGGTCGAGCATTTTCCCGATCTCGGCATGTCCACGCCCTACCGGCTGAACGGCGCGAGCGCCGCGCACCTGGCCGAACTGAAACCCGATCACCTGGCCGCCTACGACCTGAGCCTCGGCGAGGGCGTGAAGCTCGGCGCGACGCTGTGCGTGTGCGCCAACGCGCCGATCGATTTCGTCGCCGACATGCTCGATGTCGACGCGGGCGCAGGCGAGCTCGAACTGTTTTGAACGACGAACCACCGCGAACGAACTCGCGGCAGGAGAAGCCATGACGACCCACGATACGCCCGTCAGCAAGGTGCTGGTGCTCGACGACAGCGACACGCATCTCGATGCGATCCGGCAGTTCTGCGACGAGCACCACCTGGTCGGGCTCAAGGCGCGCCGCAACCGCCTGCTGAAGGTGCTGCGCTCGAACATCGACCTCGGCGCGGTGCTGCTGGCGGCCGACTACGGCGGCTCGGCCGACGAGGCCGCCGCGGTGGCCGCGCAGATCGACGCGCTGCGCCCCGAGCTGCCGATCATCGTGCGCCGCGCCGACGGCAGCGACGAGGCGAGCCTGCCCGACGCGCTGCGTCGCGTGGCCTGCGCCAGCTACGCGCTGCCCGACCTCGAGCCGCTGCGCCGCGCGGTGGACGAGTACCTGTTCAGCCTGGCCTATCCGAACGCGCTGGTGCGCGGCATCGAGGAGATCACCGAGGCGCGCCTGGGCACCATGTTCCGCGGCATGAGCATCGAGTGCGAGACGCCCTGCATCGTGCGCGACCAGATCATCTACGGCGAGGTGTTCAGCCTGATCGCGCTGGAGAGCGCCTGGTGCCGCGGCTACATGATGCTGCAGGCCGACGAGCAGCCGATGCTGGACTTCGTCGCGGCGATGCACCCGGACGAGCGCGCGCCCGATTTCCGCGACCTCAACGGCGTGCTCGGCGAGTTGACCAACCTGGTCTGGGGCGCCTTCAAGGACCGCTTCCTCGGTAGCAGCAACGGCATGCCGGCGAGCAGCACGGTGCAGGTGCCGCTGCTCGTCAATCACAAGCAGAAGTACATCTCCTTCGGGTCCGAGAACCCGCAGCTCTGCTTCAAGTATCGGGTGACCGACGATGCGTCGGGCCGCACCGTGACCCTCCATCAGCGCTTCGTGTTCAGCCTGCAATGGTCGCCGGAATCGTTCGACGACAGCGCGCAGGCGGTGGGCGAGATGGTCGAGGCGGGCGAGCTCGACTGGTTTTGAGTGACAAACGGAAAACAGACATGGCAAAGATTCTGGTGGTGGACGATTCGAGCACGGTGCGCGACGAAGTCGCGGGCTTCCTGCGCAAGAACGGGCTGGAGGTCGAGACGGCCGTCGACGGCAAGGACGGCCTCACGAAGCTCAAGGGCAGCCCGGGCATCAAGCTGGTGGTCAGCGACGTCAACATGCCGAACATGGACGGCTTGACGATGGTCGAGAAGATCCGCGGCGAGCTCGGCAACGCGGCCGTCAACGTGGTGATGCTGACCACCGAGAGCAGCCCGGCCATGAAGGAACGCGGCAAGGCCGCCGGCGTGCGCGGCTGGATCGTCAAGCCGTTCCGCGGCGAGGCGGTGCTCGAGACCTTCCGCAAGCTGGCGAGCTGAGGCGACGTCGGGGCCGCCGCGTGAGCAGCGGGCTCCGCGCGAGCGCGAGCGGGATCGCGGCTTGCGTCCGCGAGGTTTCGCGTTTGCGATGGCGCTGCTTGCGCGGCGCGCGTCTGGTGTATCGTCATCGCTTCGCTGACTCGGGATTCGATCGATGATACGCAGGCAATTCCTGCGCCGCGCGCTAGGCGCGGCAGCCACGCTGGCCTTCGCCCGCGCCGCGTTCGCTCAGTCGCACGCGATGCACGGCATGGCGGGCATGGACGACATGAAGGGCATGGCCGGCATGCACGACGCGCCGGCTCCCGAAGCCTCGGCCGCGCCCGACATGGAACTGGCGGCGGCCGACGCGCTGCCCGGCGGCGCGCCGCTCGCCCCTCTGCGCGTGCTCGCCAACCAGAGCGACACGCCGGGCCGTTTCAGCGCCACGCTGGTCGCCCAGCCGGTGGCGCGCCAATTGCTGCCGGGCGCCGCGCCCACGCCGATGTGGCTGTATGGCGATGCCGCGCAGGGTTCGGTCGCCGGCCCGCTGATCGAGCTGCGCGAGGGTGACCAGGTGGAAATCCGCGTCGTCAACCGCCTGCCGCAACCGACCACCATGCACTGGCACGGCCTGCCGGTGCCGCCCGACCAGGATGGCAACCCGCTCGCGCTGATCGAGCCGGGCGCATCGCGCATCTACCGCTTCGCGCTGCCGAAGGGCTGCGCCGGCACCTACTGGTATCACCCGCATCCTCACGACATGACGGCCGAGCAGGTGTTCCGCGGCCTGGCCGGCCCGATCGTGGTGCGCGCCGCCGACGATCCGCTGGCCGGCTGGCCCGAGCGGCAACTGTTCGTCTCCGACCTCAAGCTGGCCTCGGACGGCACCATTCCGCCGAACGACATGATGGACTGGATGAACGGCCGCGAAGGGCAGTTCGCGCTGGTCAACGGCGCGCGCCTGCCGCGCATCGATGTCGCGCAGGACGAACGTTGGCGCGTCTGGAACGCCAGCAGCGCGCGCTACCTGAACCTGTCCTTCGACGACGGTCGTGCCTTCGAGCAGGTCGGCACCGACGGCGGCCTGCTGGAGCGCTCGCGCAGCGTAAGCGCCCTGCTGCTCGCGCCGGGCGAGCGCGCCGAATTGCTGGTGCGCGCCGGCGATCGGCCCGCAAAGGCCATGCTGCGGGCAGGGACTTACGATCGCAGCAAGATGGCGATGGCCATGTCCGAGGACGACGAACCCTCGCTGCCGGCGGACCCGCCGCTGCCGCTGGCCGAGGTGGGGTTCTCGCCAGCCGCGGCCCGCGCGGTGCCGGCCACGCTGCGCTCGGTGCCGCCGCTGGGCGCGCCGGTGGCGCGCAAGACCGTCACGTTCGGCGAAGCGATGGACATGAATGCGATGATGGCCTCGAAGCCGGGGTCGCGCCCCGCCGGCATGCGCTTCATGGTGAACGGGCAGAGCTGGTCGCCGCATCGCGCCACGCTCACCAGCCGACGCGGCGACGTCGAATTGTGGAGTATTGCGAACAATACGGACATGGATCATCCATTCCACCTGCACGGCACACAATTCCAGGTGGTCGAGCGCGAGTATCGCGGCCGGCGCACGGCGGAGCCTTACCGCGCGTGGCGCGATACCGTGAACGTGAGGAAGGGCGAGACGGTGCGGATCGCGACGGTCCAGCACGAGGCGGGCGAGCGTATGTTCCACTGCCATATCCTCGAGCACGAGGACCTCGGCATGATGGGCACGCTGAAGGTGGTGTGATCGCGCGACTAGAAGAGACTGTCGGTCTCAGGCGAGGCCGACGGAAAGCGCGCAGGAAAATGCATAAAAAAGGCGCCAGCAAAGGCACAAAAAAAACCCGGCTCGGAGCCGGGTTTTTTATCGAGAATCCAATGCGCTCAGGCTGCCTGGATGTTCGAAGCCTGCTTGCCCTTCGGGCCTTGGACGACCTCGAAGCTCACCTTCTGGCCTTCCTTCAGGGTCTTGAAACCCTGCATGTTGATAGCCGAGAAATGTGCAAACAGATCTTCGCCGCCTTCGTCGGGCGTGATGAAGCCGAAGCCCTTCGCGTCATTGAACCATTTGACAATACCAGTTGCCATACCTACTTCCCCTGTCACTCAGTCGTTACCACGAGCACGCTCGAAAAGCTAAACGACCGGCAAATGCAGCCGTTCCCCCCTCACAAGCTCACCTCGGCCCATTCTCCGTCGTCAAAAAAGACAGATTGAAAAAAGTGCCAGCTTGATTGTTGGCGCTCTTTATTTGAGTGTCAAGGGGAATTTGTCGGTGGTTTGGGGGCCGTTGTAAAGAACCCATTTTCAGGGTTTATCCCGCTTTCCACTGTCATACGGGTGCCAAGCGAGGGTGCTTGAAAAGCCCCATAATCGGCCCATATAGCATGCTCGGGCGTCAGGCCTTCGAGCTTGGCGGGAATATGGGATACTCGATCCACGCGTCGCGACACCGGGCTGCCTGCCGGGTTGCGGACACCTTCGGAAGTCGGCGCCGCGAGCCGGTTTTCGCGGCGTGCGAGTGGCGCGAGTCTGTGAGCATGCAGGCTAAACGGTGCCGGCCGCAAGGCTGGTTTATGACAGGATTGCGGGCCTGTCCGAGTTGTTTAGAATGGGTGTATGGCGATTATCCCGGACAAGCAGGACAACACCGTCCTGGAACGCAGCGAGCAGAAGCTGAAGCCGCCTTCGATGTACAAGGTGGTGCTGCTGAACGACGATTTCACCCCGATGGAATTCGTCGTCATGGTGGTGCAGGAGTACTTCAAGAAGGATCGCGAGACCGCGACGCAGATCATGCTCAAGGTCCATCGCGAGGGGCGGGGGGTATGTGGGGTCTATACGCGGGACATCGCGTCGACCAAAGTTGAGCAAGTCGTTACCCATGCGCGGCAGGCAGGGCATCCGCTGCAGTGCGTGATGGAGGAAGCATGATTGCCCAGGAATTGGAAGTCAGCCTGCACATGGCGTTCATGGAAGCGCGCCAGGCGCGGCACGAGTTCATTACAGTCGAACACCTGTTGCTGGCGCTGCTCGACAACCCGACCGCGGCCGAAGTGCTGCGCGCCTGCGCGGCCAATATCGAGGACCTGCGCCAGAACCTGCGCAACTTCATCCACGACAACACACCCACGGTGCCGGGCACCGAGGACGTCGACACCCAGCCGACGCTCGGTTTCCAGCGCGTGATCCAGCGCGCGATCATGCACGTGCAATCCACCTCGAACGGCAAGAAGGAAGTGACGGGCGCGAACGTGCTCGTGGCGATCTTCGGCGAGAAGGATTCGCACGCGGTGTACTACCTGCAGCAGCAGGGCGTCACGCGCCTGGACGTGGTGAACTTCATTTCCCACGGCATCGCGAAGACGGGTAGCGCGGACGCGGCCAAGGCCGGCGACGGCGCACCCGAATCGGAAGACGCGAACGCGCAGAAGGAAACCCCGCTCGCGCAGTTCACGCAGAACCTGAACCAGATGGCCAAGGACGGTCGCATCGATCCGCTGATCGGCCGCGAGACCGAGGTCGAGCGCGTGGTGCAGGTGCTCTGCCGCCGTCGCAAGAACAATCCGCTGCTGGTCGGCGAAGCCGGCGTCGGCAAGACCGCGATCGCCGAGGGCCTGGCCTGGCGCATCACGCGCGGCGAGGTGCCGGACATCCTGGCCAATGCCCAGGTGTTCTCGCTCGACATGGGCGCGCTGCTGGCGGGCACCAAGTACCGCGGCGATTTCGAGCAACGCCTGAAGACGGTGCTCAAGGAACTGAAGGAACGTCCGCACGCGATCCTCTTCATCGACGAGATCCACACGCTGATCGGCGCCGGCGCCGCCTCGGGCGGCACGCTCGATGCGTCGAACCTGCTCAAGCCGGCGCTGTCCTCGGGCAACCTGAAGTGCATCGGCGCGACCACCTTCACCGAATACCGCGGCATCTTCGAGAAGGACGCGGCGCTGTCGCGGCGCTTCCAGAAGGTCGACGTCAACGAGCCTTCGGTCGAGCAGACGGTGGCGATCCTGCGCGGGCTCAAGTCGCGCTTCGAGGAGCACCACGGCGTGAAGTATTCGTCGGGCGCGCTGTCGGCCGCCGCCGAATTGTCGGCACGCTTCATCACCGATCGTCACCTGCCGGACAAGGCGATCGACGTGATCGACGAAGCGGGCGCGGCGCAGCGGATCCTGCCGAAGTCGAAGCAGAAGAAGACCATCGGCAAGTCCGAGATCGAGGAAATCATCTCGAAGATCGCGCGCGTCCCGCCGCAAAGCGTGTCGCAGGACGATCGCAGCAAGCTGCAGACGCTCGATCGTGACCTGAAGAGCGTGGTGTTCGGCCAGGACCCGGCGATCGACGCGCTGGCCGCCGCCATCAAGATGGCGCGTGCCGGCCTCGGCAAGCTCGACAAGCCGATCGGCGCCTTCCTGTTCTCGGGCCCGACCGGCGTCGGCAAGACCGAGGTGGCGCGGCAGCTCGCGTTCACGCTCGGCATCGAGTTGATCCGCTTCGACATGTCCGAGTACATGGAGCGTCACGCGGTCAGCCGCCTGATCGGCGCGCCGCCCGGTTATGTCGGTTTCGACCAGGGCGGCCTGCTGACCGAGGCCGTCACCAAGAAGCCGCATTGCGTGCTGCTGCTCGACGAAATCGAGAAGGCGCATCCGGACATCTTCAACGTGCTGCTGCAGGTGATGGACCACGGCACGCTGACCGACAACAACGGCCGCAAGGCGGATTTCCGCAACGTCATCATCATCATGACGACCAACGCGGGCGCCGAGTCGATGCAGAAGGGCACCATCGGCTTCACCACGCGTCGCGAGGTCGGTGACGAGATGTCGGAGATCAAGCGCTTCTTCACGCCGGAGTTCCGCAACCGCCTGGACGCGACGATCAGCTTCCGCTCGCTCGATGAGGAAATCATCATGCGCGTGGTCGACAAGTTCCTGATCCAGCTCGAGGACCAGCTCCACGAGAAGAAGGTCGATGCGCTGTTCACCGACGCGCTGCGCAAGTACCTGTCGAAGAACGGCTTCGATCCGCTGATGGGCGCGCGCCCGATGCAGCGCCTGATCCAGGACACGATCCGTCGCGCGCTGGCCGACGAACTGCTGTTCGGCAAGCTCGTCAACGGCGGCCGCGTGACGGTCGACGTCGACGAGAACAACACCGTGCAGTTGTCCTTCGACAATTCGGCCGAACCGCCGAAGCCGAGCGAGGAAACGGTCGAAGTGGAGTGAGGCGCGAAGCTTCGGCCACGGCGCCATGAAAAAACGGCGCGGGATGCGAATCCCGCGCCGTTTTCTTTTGTGTGCCTTGCCGACGAATCGGCAGGCGGTTTACTGGCGGCCGGTGCTGCCGAAACCACCTTCGCCGCGCTCGCTCTGCGCGAAATCCTCGACGATATTGAAGCTGGCCTGCACCACCGGCACGATCACCAACTGGGCCAGGCGCTCGAACGGATTCAGCACGAATTCGCTCTGCCCGCGGTTCCAGGTCGAGACCATCAGCTGGCCCTGGTAGTCGGAATCGATCAGGCCGACCAGGTTGCCGAGCACGATGCCGTGCTTGTGGCCGAGGCCCGAGCGCGGCAGGATCAGCGCCGCGTAGCCGGGGTCGGCCACGTGGATCGCCAGGCCCGTCGGCACCAGGGCGGTGTCGCCCGGCTTCAGCGTGATCGGCGCGTCCAGGCAGGCGCGCAGGTCGAGGCCCGCGCTGCCCGGCGTGGCGTAGTTCGGCAGGTAGTCGCGCATGCGCGAGTCGAGGATCTTCAGGTCGAGTTTCATCCGGCAGGTCGCTGGCAAGAAGTCTGGAAGGAAGCGCCGGGCGGCCCGTTTCGCAGGCGGGCGCCCGGCAGGGGATTGCGTCAGATCAGGCGCGTATCGGGCAGGCGCTTCGCGATCTCCTCGATCAGCGTGTGCGCGAGCGTGGCCTTGGCCGCACGCGGCAGGCGCGTGGTGCCGGCGGCCTCGAACAGCACCACCTCGTTGTCGTCGAGGCCGAAGGTCAAGGGGCCGAGGTTGCCGATCAGGAGCGGCACCTGCTTGCGGCGGCGCTTCTCCTCGCCATGCACCTCGAGGTCGCCGCTCTCGGCCGCGAAACCCACGCAGTAGGGCGCGTCGGGCAAGGCGGCCACGCTGGCCAGGATGTCCGGGTTCTCGACGAACTCGAGCACAGGCATCTTGCGATCGGCGGTCTTCTTGATCTTGTGCGCGGCCGGCTGCGCGACGCGCCAGTCGGCCACCGCGGCCACCGCGATGAACAGGTCCGCGTCGGGCACCGCATGCATCACCGCGTCGTGCATCTGCTGGGCGGTCTGCACGTCCTGGCGATAGACGCCCCAGGGCGTGGCCAGGTGGACCGGCCCCGCCACCAGATGCACCTCGGCGCCGGCCTGCTGGGCCGCGCGCGCCAGCGCGAAACCCATCTTGCCGCTGGACAGGTTGGTCAGGCCGCGCACCGGGTCGAGCGGCTCGAAGGTCGGGCCGGCGGTGATCAGCACGCGCTTGTGGGCGAGCCGCTTGGGCCGGAAGTGCGAGACGATCGCCTCGTAGATGGCCGCCGGCTCCAGCATGCGGCCGTCGCCGACCTCGCCGCAGGCTTGCGCGCCCGAATCGGGCCCCAGCACCGAGATGCCGTCGGCGCGCAGTTGCGCGGCATTGCGCTGGGTGGCCGGGTTCTGCCACATCTGGCGATTCATCGCCGGCACCACCAGCAGCGGGCAGTCGCGCGCGATGCACAGCGTCGAGAGCAGGTCGTCGGCGAAACCGTGGGCGAGCTTGGCGATGAAGTCGGTCGAGGCCGGCGCGATCAGGATCGCGTCGGCTTCGCGCGACAGGTCGATATGCGCCATGTTGTTGTCGACGCGCGCATCCCACTGGCTGGTGTAGACCGGCCGCCCCGACAGCGCCTGCATGGTCACCGGCGTGATGAACTGGGTGGCCGCCTCGGTCATGGCGATCTGCACGCTCGCACCGGCCTTGGTCAGCAGGCGCGTGAGCTCGGCGATCTTGTAGCAGGCGATGCCGCCCGTCAGGCCGACGACGAGGTGTTTTCCTGCGAGTTCCTGGTGTTCCAACTGGACCTCCGCGAATGAAACGGGCCGGCGCCCCAAGGCCCGGCCCCCGTAATTTACCGCGCGGCGCCTGCCGACGCTCGCGCGCCGGCGTTGGCCGGCTTCAGCGCGTGCCGCGCACGCGGCGCAGCTCGTCGTAGATCAGCAGGATCGCGCCGATGGTGATCGCCGAATCGGCCAGGTTGAAGGCGGGCCAGTGCCAGCCGCCGACGTGGAAATCGAGGAAGTCGATCACGTGGCCGTACATCAGCCGGTCGATCACGTTGCCGAGCGCGCCGCCCAGGATCAGGGCCAGCGACAGGCTGAACAGGCGCTGATGGCCGTGGCGCTTGAGCAGGTAGCAGATCACCAGGGTCGCGCCGATGCCCAGCGCCGTGAAGGCCCAGCGCTGCCAGCCGCTGGCGGCCGACAGGAAGCCGAAGGCCGCGCCGCGGTTGTAGACCAGCACCAGGTTGAAGAAGCCGGTCAGCGCATGCATCGCGCCGTAGCTGAAGGTCTTCAGCACCGCGATCTTCGAGAGCTGGTCGAACAGGATCACGATCAGCGAAATGCCCAGCCACGGCGCGAGCGCGCCGCCAGTGGATTTCGACAGGGTTTTCGCCATGGTTATGCAGCGCTCCGGGTTTCGCCGTTTTCAAAGAGGTTGGAGAAGCAGCGGCCGCACAGCGTCGGGTGCTCCGCGTGCGCGCCCACGTCGGCGCGGTAATGCCAGCAGCGCTCGCACTTCTGGTAGGTCGAGGCGGCCACCTCGACCGCTTCGTCGGCTTCCGAGGCCACCTCGGTGACGGTGGCCGCCGAGGTGATCAGCACGAACTTAAGATCCTCGCCGAGGCTCGCGAGCGCCGCGTGGCGCGCGCCGCTCGCGCGGATCTCGACCTCGGCCTGCAGCGAGGAGCCGATCCGGTTCGCGCTGCGCGCTTCCTCCAGCGCCTTGGTCACGTCCGCGCGCACTGCGCGCAGCAGCGTCCACTTGTCGAGCAGGGCGGCCGCGCCGTCGATCTCGGGGTAAGCGTAGTAGGTTTCCGTGAAGATCGTCTCGCTGGCCGGCTGGAATACCTTCCAGGCTTCCTCGGCGGTGAACGAGAGGAAGGGCGCGAGCACCCGCAGCAGGCCCTGCGTGACGTGGTAGAGCGCGGTCTGCGCCGAGCGGCGCGCCGGCGAGGCGGGCGCGCTGGTGTAGAGCCGGTCCTTCAGCACGTCGAGGTAGAAACCGCCGAGATCCTCCGAGCAGTAGGTCTGCAGCTTCGCCACGATCGGGTGGAACTCGTACTTCTCGTAGTGCGCGAGCAGCTCGGTCTGCAACTGGGCCGAGAAGGCGATCGCGTAGCGGTCGATCTCGAGCCATTCGGCGGCCGGCAGCGCGTCCTTCGCGTAGTCGAAGTCCGACAGGTTGGCGAGCAGGAAGCGCAGCGTGTTGCGGATCCGGCGATAGCCCTCGGTGACGCGCTTGAGGATTTCCTCGGAGATCGCCAGCTCGCCCGAGTAATCGGTCGAGGCGATCCACAGGCGCACGATTTCCGCGCCCAGGCGGTTCGAGACCTCATGCGGGTCGATGCCGTTGCCGAGCGACTTGCTCATCTTGCGGCCTTCGCCGTCGACCGTGAAGCCGTGCGTGAGCAGGCCCTTGTAGGGCGCGCGGCCGTCGATCATCGAGGCCGTCAGCAGCGAGGAGTGGAACCAGCCGCGATGCTGGTCCGAGCCTTCCAGGTAGAGGTCGGCCGGGAACTGCAGCGCGTCCTTGTGCGAGCCGCGCAGCACGTGCCAATGCGTGGTGCCCGAATCGAACCAGACGTCGAGCGTGTCGCGGTTCTTCTCGTAGAGGTTGGCCTCGTCGCCGAGCAGCTCGCGCGCGTCCAGCGTCTGCCAGGCCTCGATGCCGCCGGCCTCGACGCGCTTGGCCACTTCCTCGAGCAGCTCCAGCGTGCGCGGATGCAGCTCGCCGGTTTCCTTGTGGACGAAGAAGGCCATCGGCACGCCCCACTGGCGCTGGCGCGACAGCGTCCAGTCCGGCCGGTTGGCGATCATGCTGTACAGGCGCTGCTTGCCCCAGGCGGGGTAGAAGGCGGTGTCCTCGACGCCCTGCAGCGCGACTTCGCGCAGCGTGCGGCCGCCGTCGTTGGGTTGAGTATCCATGCCGGCGAACCATTGCGAGGTCGCGCGGTAGATGATCGCCGACTTGTGGCGCCAGCAGTGCATGTAGCTGTGGGTGTACTTCTCGCTGCGCAGCAGGGTGCCGGCGGCTTGCAGCGCCTCGACCACCTTCGGGTTCGCGTCCCAGATCTGCAGGCCGCCGAACAGCGGCAGCGATTCGATGTAGCGGCCGTCGCCCATCACCGGGTTGATGATGTCGGCGTCGCTCATGCCGTGCGCCTTGCAGGAGACGAAGTCCTCCACGCCGTAGGCGGGCGAGGAGTGGACGATGCCGGTGCCGGTGTCGGTGGTGACGTAGTCGCCGAGGTAGATCGGCGAGCTGCGCTGGTAGCCCGGATGCGAGCCGGCCAGCGGGTGGTGGAAGCGCAGGCCCGAGAGCTTCGCGCCGGGCGCGGTGGCGATCACCTTGCCGCTCAGCTTGAAGGCTTCCAGGCAGGCGGCCACGCGTTCCTCGGCGAGGATCAGCAGGCCGCGCGGGGTGTCGACCAGCGCGTAGACGATTTCCGGGTGCGCGTTGAGCGCCTGGTTGGCGGGGATCGTCCAGGGCGTGGTGGTCCAGATCACGATGCCGCCGTCGGCGCGCGGCAGCGCCGGCAGGCCGAAGGCCTGGGCGGTGCGCTCCGGTTCGGCGAACGGGAACATCACGTCGATGGTCGGATCGGTGCGGTCCTTGTACTCGACCTCGGCCTCGGCCAGCGCCGAGCCGCAGTCGAAGCACCAGTTGACCGGTTTCAGGCCGCGATAGACGAAGCCCTTCTCGATGATCTTGCCGAGCGCGCGCAACTCCTCCGCCTCGTTCTGGAAGTTCATCGTCTTGTACGGGTTCTTCCAGTCGCCGAGCACGCCCAGCCGCTTGAAGCCCACCTTCTGCTTCTCGATCTGCTCGGTGGCGTAGGCGCGCGCCTTCTTCTGCACCTCGGCGGCCGGCAGCGACTTGCCGAACTGCTTCTCGATCTGGATCTCGATCGGCATGCCGTGGCAGTCCCAGCCCGGCACGTAGGGCGCGTCGAAGCCGGCCATGTTGCGCGACTTGACGACGATGTCCTTGAGGATCTTGTTGACCGCGTGGCCGAGGTGGATGTCGCCGTTCGCGTAGGGCGGGCCGTCGTGCAGGATGAACTTCGGGCGGCCGGCGCTGGCCGCGCGGATCTTCTCGTAGAGGCCGCGATCCTCCCAGTCCTGCACCCACTGGGGCTCGCGCTTGGGCAGGTCGCCGCGCATCGGGAACGGCGTGTCGAGCAGGTTGACCGGATACTTGGCCTGCGGTTTGGAGTCGGCTTTCTTGTTGCTCATGTCGGGAATCGCTATCTCGTTCGGGGACGCTCGCGCGTCGTGATCGGGGGACGGGCGCCGTGGCGGCGCGGCGGGCGCCTGGCGCGCCCGGACGGGTCAGCTAATTCGGTCGGTCGCCGAGGTGGCGAAGCCGGTGGCGCGGCCGCCGGGCGGCACGCCGTGCGCGGCGAAATAGGCGCGCGTGTCGACCACGTCCTGCGCGATCGCGCGGGTCAGCGTCTCGAGGTCGATGAACTTGGCCTCGTCGCGAAGCTTCTTCAGGAACTCGACGCGCACCAGCTTGCCGTAGGCATCGCCGTGCCAGTCGAGGATGTGCACCTCGAGCAGCACGCGGCCGGCGTCGACCACGGTGGGCCGCACGCCGAGGCTGGCCACCGCCGGCAGCGGCGCCTCGCCCAGGCCGTGCACCAGCACCACGAAGATGCCCGACAGCGCCGGGCGCTTGTGCGCGATCGACAGGTTCAGGGTCGGGAAGCCGAGGTCGCGGCCGAGCTTGAGTCCGTGCGCGACGTGGCCGCTGATCGCGTAGCCGTGTCCGAGCGCCTGCTTGGCCGCGTCAAGGTCGCCCGCGGCCAGCGAGGCGCGCACGCCCGAGCTCGAGATGCGCGCGCCGTTGGGCGCGGCCAGCGTGGCCATCTGCTCGACGTCGAAGCCATGGCGCGCGCCGGCTTCCTGCAGCGAGGCGAAATTGCCGGCGCGCTTGGCGCCGTAGCGGAAATCGTCGCCGACGATCATCCAGCGCGTGTGCAGGCCGTTGACCAGGGTCTGCTCGACGAAGGCCTCGGGCGCCTGGTTGGCGAAGGTATGGTTGAAGTGCTCGACCACCACCCGGTCCACGCCGTTCTCGCGCAGCGCCTCGAGCTTGTCGCGCAGCATCGCGATCCGGGGCGGGGCGCCGGCCGGATTGAAGAACTCGCGCGGGTGCGGCTCGAAGGTCATCACGCAGACCGGCAGCCCGCGCGCGTCCGCCGCCGCGCGCACGCGCGCGAGCAGGGCCTGATGGCCACGGTGGACACCGTCGAAATTACCGATCGTCAGCGCGCACGGGGCGCGGCTCTCGGCGTTGGGCAGGCCGCGAAAGACTTTCACGATAGCGGGTTGGCAGCGGGCTCGATGAAGACTAGGGAACCGAAATACGGCACAAACGGGGCGGGCGGATGCCGCAAAGCACAAGATTATAAACGGTTCGGGGCGATGGGCGGCTCGGCGGCCGGGAAACGGTGGTCCCGAATGCTAAAATCCGCGGATGAAAAATCTTGTCATCCTGATTTCAGGCCGCGGCAGCAACATGGAGGCCATCGTCGACGCCTGCGCGCGCGACGCCTGGCCGGCCCGCGTGGCCGCCGTGATCGCGAACCGGCCCGATGCGGCCGGTTTGTCGTTCGCGGCCGAGCGCGGGATCGCGACGGCCGTCGTCGACCATCGCGAGCACGACGGCCGCGAGGCCTTCGACGCCGCGCTGGCCGCCGAGATCGAGCGCTTCGCGCCCGACCTGGTGGTGCTGGCCGGCTTCATGCGGATCCTCACGCCCGGCTTCGTGTCGCGTTTCGAGGGCCGGATGCTGAACGTCCATCCCTCGCTGCTGCCCAGTTTCAAGGGCATGCGCACGCACGAGGCGGCGCTGGCCGCCGGCGTGGCCCTGCACGGCGCCACCGTGCATTTCGTGATTCCGGAGCTCGACAGCGGCGCGATCGTCGCGCAGGCGGCGGTGCCGGTGCGCGAGGGCGACACGCCCGAGACGCTGGCCGCGCGCGTGCTCGAGGCCGAGCATGTGCTCTATCCGCGCGCGGTGCGCTGGTTCGTCGAGGGGCAATTGCGGCTCGAGGCGGGGCGCGCGGTGCTGGCCGACGGCACCTGCCGCTGGCTGGTCGCGGATGACAACAACAAACAGGGTGAGGGTGTATGAAGCTGCATGGTTTTCTGATTGGCCAGACCGAGACGCTGCTCGGCGACGTACTGAAATTCGCGGGCCCGGCCGACGCGACCACGAGCCGGTTCTTCCGCGCGCATCCCAAGCTCGGCCATGCCGAGCGCGGCGTGATCGCCGAGGCGGTGTTCGCGGTGCTGCGCCGGAAGATGGAATACGCGCACCTGGCCGAGAGCGGCACCGGCACGCCGGCGCGCCGCCTGACCCTGCTGGGGCTGATGCAGACGGCGGGCCGCTCGGCGCTCAAGCCCCATGTGTCCGAGGCCGAATGGTCCTGGCTCGACCACGTCGCCAAGATCGACCCGGCCAGCCTGCCGCTGCGGGTGCGCACCAACCTGCCCGACTGGATCCACCAGGCGCTGTCGCAGCGCTTCGATGCCGACGGGCTCGCGCAGTTCGCGGCCGCGGTCAACTACCCGGCGCCGCTGGACCTGCGCGTGAACGTGCAGAAGGCCACCCGCGACCAGGTGCTCGACGCGCTCAAGGCTTCCGGCATCGAGGCCGGCGAGACCCCGTTCGCGCCGAACGGCGTGCGCGTGATCGGCAAGCCGGCCCTGACCAAGCTGTCGATCTTCCAGGACGGCCTGATCGAGGTGCAGGACGAGGGCAGCCAGCTGCTCTGCTCGCTGATGGCGCCGCGCCGCGGCGAGATGGTGGTCGACTTCTGCGCCGGCGCGGGCGGCAAGACCCTGGCGCTGGGCGCGGCGATGCGCTCGACCGGGCGCCTCTATGCCTTCGACGTGTCCGAGAAGCGCCTGGCCAAGCTCAAGCCGCGCCTGGCGCGCAGCGGGCTGTCCAACGTCAACCCGGTGCTGATCGACAGCGAGCACGACGCCAAGATCAAGCGGCTGGCCGGCAAGATCGACCGCGTGCTGGTCGACGCGCCCTGCAGCGGGCTGGGCACGCTGCGCCGCAATCCCGACCTCAAGTGGCGCCAGACGCGCGACTCGATCGAGGAACTCGCGCCCAAGCAGGGCTCGATCCTCGCCAGCGCCGCGCGCCTGGTGAAGCCGGGCGGCCGCCTGGTCTACGCGACCTGCAGCGTGCTGGAGGCCGAGAACGAGGCGATCGTCGTGCAGTTCCTCGCCGCGCATCCCGACTTCGTGCTGGTGCCGGCCAACAAGGTGCTGGCCGAGCAGCGCATCGCGCTCGATACCGGCGATTACCTGTCGCTGTGGCCGCATCGCCATGCCACCGACGGCTTCTTCGCGGCCGTGCTGGAGCGGCGCGCGAAACCGGCTAAGCCGGCTGCCGCCAAGGCCGGCGCCGAGGCGGCGGTCCCCGCCGACGCGGCCGAAGCCATCGAAGTCAAGGCCGACGCCGCGGGCGCGGAAGCGGCCAACGAGGCGAACTGATCGCGGGCGGCGCCATGCAGGATCCGCTGCTGTCGAAACGGCTGGCCGGCGTCGCGCGCGACTTCGGCCAGCCGGTGATGATCTGGCAGCTCGCGGTGCTGGCCGGCACGCTCGCGCTGGCCTGGCTGCTGGCGCGCTGGCTGCGTTCGCGCATCGAGGCGCGCCGGCGTGCCGCCGGCCGCGCCCCCGGCACCGGCGCGAGCAGCCTGGACCGGGCGCTGTTCCCGCTGGCCGGCGGCGTGCTGCTGCTGGTCGCGCAGGAGGTCGGCGAGCGCTTCTTCTCCACCTCCCTGCTGCAGCTCGCGCTGGTGCCCCTCTTCGGCATCGCGCTGATCTACCTGCTGTTTTCGGTCGCGCGCCGCGCCTTCGCCCGCGACGGCGATACCCACGCCTGGCTGTCGATCATCGAGAAGCTGGTCTCGGTGCTGGTGTGGGTGGCGATGGTGCTCACCGTGCTCGGCATCCAGCGCGACGTGGTCGATTGGCTCGACGGCGTGCGCTTCCACGTCGGCAGCGCGCACCTGAGCCTGCTTTCGCTGCTGTCGGGCTGCCTGTGGATCTGCGTCACCCTGGTGGTGGCGATGTGGCTCGGCTCGCTGCTGGAGGACCGCCTGTCGCGCGCCGCGACGCTCGACGCCAACCTGAAGGTGGTGCTGTCGCGAGTCGGCCGCGCGCTGCTGGTGGTGGCGGCGGTGCTGATCGGGCTCTCGCTGGTGGGCATCGACGTGACCGTGCTCGGGGTGTTCGGCGGCGCGCTCGGCGTGGGGCTGGGCTTCGGCCTGCAGAAGATCGCCAGCAACTACGTGTCGGGCTTCATCATCCTGCTCGACCGCTCGCTCAGGCTCGGCGACGCGATCGACGTGGGCGGCCTGCAGGGCATCGTCACCCAGATTCGCACTCGCTACACGGTGGTGCGCGGCCTGGACGGCTACGAGAAGCTGATTCCGAACGAGAAGCTGATCACCGACGTGGTGCAGAACCAGTCCTCGTTCCAGACTCGCGGCTACGCCAAGGTGGCGGTGCGCATCGCCTACAGCAGCGACGTGGAGGCGGCGCTGGCGTTGCTGGCCGAGGCGGCCAAGGATGTCGAGCGGGTGCTCGAGGAGCCGGCGCCGGCGCCCTACCTGGTGGGTTTCGGCACCGACGGCATCGAGCTCGAGCTGGGCTTCTGGATCGCCGATGCCGCGCGCGGCACCTCGGGCGTGCGCTCGGCGGTGAATCGCAAGCTGTGGCGGCTGTTCGGCGAGCACGGCATATCGGTGCCGCTGCCGCAGCGCGAGTTGCGCATCGTCGGGCAGGGCCCGGCGGCGAGCGCCGGAAGCGGGGCGAATGGGGCACGATCGGACCCGGCGCCGGGCGCTTGAAACGGCCCTTTTTCCGTTTATCGGGCCGCGAATGGACCGCTTCGCCGGGCTAGTCCGGCGCTGGACCGGAAGCCCCTTGCGCCGTAGCAACAATCATTCATTTTTGACAGTTGCCCGGAACGGATACAGTAAAATTTCGTCTACACGCGGTATGCTTTCATTTTTATGACGTCGGCGCGTGGTCCTGACCGGCGCCGTCTCTGAATTACAGGTAACCTGCCTTGCTGAATTCTGTGCTCGACTTCCTGGCCCACGGGCTGCTGCATTTCTCGTGGTGGCAGATCGTTCTGGCCACGCTTGTGGCCACGCACGTCACGATCGTCGCCGTCACCATCTATCTCCACCGCTGTCAGGCGCATCGCGCGCTCGACCTGCATCCGGCCGTCAGCCATTTCTTCCGGCTGTGGCTGTGGATGTCCACCGGCATGCTGACCGGCCAGTGGGCGGCCATCCACCGCAAGCACCACGCCAAGTGCGAGACCGAAGAGGATCCGCACAGCCCGCAGACGCGCGGCATCTGGAAGGTGCTGCTCGAAGGCGCCGAGCTCTATCGCGCCGAGGCCAAGAACGAGGAAACGCTGCGCAAGTTCAGCCACGGCACGCCGAACGACTGGATCGAGCGCAACGTCTACTCGAAGTACACGATCCTCGGCGTGAGCCTGATGATGGTGATCGACGTCGCGCTGTTCGGCATCGTCGGCCTGTCGGTCTGGGCCGTGCAGATGATCTGGATCCCGTTCTGGGCGGCCGGCGTGGTCAACGGCCTCGCGCACTTCTGGGGCTACCGCAACTTCAACTCGGCCGATGCGAGCACGAACCTGATTCCCTGGGGCATCGTGATCGGCGGCGAGGAAATGCACAACAACCACCACACCTTCGCCACCTCGGCGAAGTTCTCGAACAAGTGGTACGAGTTCGACATCGGCTGGATGTACATCCGCATCCTGTCGGCGTTCAAGCTCGCCAAGGTCAAGAAGATTGCGCCCACGCCGCGCCTCGTTGCACGCAAGGCCGTGGTCGACCAGGAAACGCTGCAGGCCGTGCTGTCGAACCGCTACGAAGTGATGGCGAACTACGGCAAGGCACTGAAGCGCGCCTACCGCCAGGAGCTCGCGCACCTGAAGGAGCTCGGTTCGAGCGAGAAGTACCAACTGCTGCGCGGCGCCCGCTCCTGGTTCCACAAGGACGAAGAGGGCCTGAACGAGCCGCAGAAGCGCCTGCTGCCCGAGATCTTCGCCAACAGCCAGAAGATGCATACCTACTTCCAGCTGCGCCAGGACCTGGCCTCGATGTGGGACCGCTCGAACGCCTCGCGCGAACAGCTGCTGGCCCAATTGCAGGACTGGTGCCATCGTGCCGAACAAAGCGGCATCAAGGCGCTGCAGGAGTTCGCGACGCGTCTGCGCCGCTACGCCTGATCTGAAATCGATTAGAATTTCGGAACGTCACAAACCCCGCGCTGGCGGGGTTTTTTCTTTTGTGCCGCCGCTTTCGCGCGGCGGCCGATCGGCAGCGCGAAGGAGCAGAGGAGAGGAAGATGCAAGCCGCGATCAAACCCGTCGAATACGACCGGCCGGGTGCCGTGTGCGGAGTCGGGCAGGCTTGGGCCAAGGTGCCCGACAGCCCGTCCGCGGTGGAGCGCGCAGCGCTCAAGGCACGCATCAAGGCGCTGCTGGAGCGCGAGAAGGCCGTGCTCGTCGCGCACTATTACGTCGATGCCGAATTGCAGGAGCTGGCCGACGAGACTGGCGGCTGCGTGGCCGATTCGCTCGAGATGGCGCGCTTTGGTCGCGATCACGCGGCGCAGACGCTGGTGGTGGCCGGCGTGCGCTTCATGGGCGAGACGGCGAAGATCCTGAGCCCGGACAAGCGCATCCTGATGCCCGATCTCGATGCCACCTGCTCGCTCGACCTCGGCTGCCCCGTCGAGGACTTCTCGGCTTTCTGCGATGCGCATCCGGATCGCAAGGTGGTGGTGTATGCCAACACCAGCGCAGCCGTGAAGGCGCGCGCGGACTGGATGGTCACCTCCTCGATCGGCCTGGAGATCGTGGCCGACCTGCATGCGCGCGGCGAGAAGCTGATCTGGGCGCCGGACCGGCACCTCGGCAGCTATATCCAGAAGAAGACCGGCGCCGACATGCTGATGTGGCAGGGCTCCTGCCTGGTGCACGACGAATTCAAGGGCATCGAGCTCGACCTGTTGCGCGCCGAGCATCCGGACGCGAAGGTACTGGTGCATCCGGAATCGCCCGAGAACGTGGTGGCGCTGGCCGACGTGGTCGGCTCCACCACCCAGCTGATCGACGCGGCCGTCAAGCTTGACGCGCAACGCTTCATCGTCGCGACCGACCTCGGCATCCTGCACAAGATGCAGCTCGCGGCGCCCGGCAAGACCTTCATCGCCGCGCCGACGGCCGGCAACAGCGCCACCTGCAAGAGCTGCGCGCATTGCCCCTGGATGGCGATGAACGGCCTGGCGAACCTGGCCGAGGTGCTGGAGCGCGGCCATAACGAAATCTTCGTCGATCGCGCGATCGGCGAGCGCGCGCGCCTGCCGATCGATCGCATGCTGGAATTCGCGGCGCAGCACAAGCGGCGCGTCCAGGCCAGCGGCGACCTGCAGCGCGATGCGCAGTTGTTCTCGAACGTGGGGGCGGCATGAGCACGGCGGTTTCCCCGATCTACCAGGACATCGTTGGCGAATACGGCGCGGCCTTCGAGGCCGCGATCGCGCGCAACGTCGCCGATGCGATCGCCGAGGACGTCGGCAGCGGCGACCAGACCGGCCGCCTGGTGCCCGACGGCCCGGCCCGCCTCGCGCGCATCATCGTGCGCGAGGACGCGGTGCTGTGCGGCGTGCCCTGGTTCGAGGCGGTGATGCGCTCGGTCGATCCGGCCATCGAGGTCAGCTGGTCCTATCGCGAAGGCGATCTGATGCGCGCCGACACCACCGTCTGCGAACTGCGAGGCCCGGCGCGCGCGCTGCTGACGGCCGAGCGCAATGGCCTGAACTTCCTGCAGTTGCTTTCGGGCGTGGCCAGCGCCACGCGCCGCTACGTCGCGCTGATCGACGGCCATCGCACGCGCATCCTCGACACGCGCAAGACGCTGCCGGGCCTGCGGCTCGCGCAGAAGTACGCGGTGCGCGTCGGCGGCGGCGCGAACCAGCGCCTGGCGCTGTACGACGGCATCCTGATCAAGGAGAACCATATCGCCGCGGCGGGCGGGGTCGGCGAGGCGCTCGACGCCGCCTTCGCGCTCGAGGCGGGCGTGCCCGTGCAGGTCGAGGTGGAGACGCTGGCCCAGCTCGACACGGCGCTCGCGCATGGCGCGAAATCGGTGCTGCTCGACAATTTCAGCTTCGAGATGATGCGCGAGGCGGTGAGTGTGACTGGCGGCCGGGCGGTGCTCGAGGTGTCGGGCGGGGTGAATGCCGAGACCGTGCGCGATATCGCCTCGACCGGCGTCGACCGGATCTCGATCGGCGCGCTGACCAAGGACGTGCGCGCCACCGATTTCTCGATGCGGATCGTCGACTGAGATTGCGGGCGATGGTGGCGCGTGATGCGCCGTCCTCGCTGGCTCGCCATCCCCGGAAAGAACAAGGCCGCTTGCGGAAACCCTCCGCAAGCGGCCTTTGTCATTGCCGCGCCACGCGCTCGCGCGTCGCTCAGCGGCGCGGCGAGAGCACCGTCGGCAGCGCCTTCGGCAGCGTATCGGGCCAGTCGCGGCTGAAATGCAGGCCGCGGCTCTCGCGCCGCGAGCGCGCGCTCTCGACGATCAGCGAGGCCACGTCGACCAGATTGCGCAGCTCCAGCAGATCCGGGCTGACGCGGAAGTTCGCGTAATACTCCTGGATCTCGTCGCGCAGCAGCTCGATGCGATGCTTGGCGCGCGCCAGGCGCTTGTCGGTGCGCACGATGCCGACGTAGTTCCACATCAGGCGGCGCAGTTCGTCCCAGTTGTGGGCGACCACCACTTCCTCGTCCGGATCCGACACGCGGCTTTCGTCCCAGGCGGGCAGGGCGTCGTGCGCGACGCGCTCGTAGCCGGCCGTCTCGATCGCCTCGGCGGCCGCGCGGCCGATCACCAGGCATTCGAGCAGGGAATTGCTGGCGAGCCGGTTGGCGCCGTGCAGGCCCGTGTACGAGGTCTCGCCGACCGCATAGAGCCCCGCCAGGTCGGTGCGCCCGGCCAGGTCGGTCACCACGCCGCCGCAGGTGTAGTGCGCGGCCGGCACCACGGGAATCGGTTGCTTGGCGATATCGATGCCGAATTCGAGGCAGCGCGCGTGGATGGTCGGGAAGTGCTCGCGCAGGAAGGCTTCGGGCTGGTGGCTGATGTCGAGATAGACGCAGTCGATGCCGCGCTTCTTGATCTCGAAGTCGATCGCGCGAGCCACGATGTCTCGCGGCGCGAGTTCGGCGCGCGGATCGTGGGCCGGCATGAAGCGCGTGCCGTCCGGCAGCTTGAGCAGGCCGCCCTCGCCGCGCACCGCTTCCGAGATCAGGAAGGATTTCGCGTAGGGATGGTAGAGGCAGGTCGGATGGAACTGGATGAATTCCATGTTCGCGACGCGGCAGCCCGCGCGCGAAGCCATCGCGATGCCGTCGCCGGTCGCCGTGTCGGGGTTGGTGGTGTAGAGATAGACCTTGCCCGCGCCGCCGGTGGCCAGCACCGTGTGCGGCGCCTCGATCGTCACGGTCAGCCCGGTGCGCACATCGAGCGCGTAGAGGCCGACGCAGCGCCCGCCGGGCAGGCCGATCCGATCCGAGGTGATCAGGTCGACCGCGTGATGGTTTTCGAGGAAGGTGATGTTCGGATGCTTGCGTGCGCGCTCGCTCAGCGTCGCCAGCACGGCATGGCCGGTCGCGTCGGCCGCGTGGATGATGCGGCGATGGCTGTGGCCGCCCTCGCGCGTCAGGTGGAAGCCGAGTTCGGCCGCCGCGTCGCGCGTAAACGGCACGCCCTGCGAGATCAGCCATTCGATCGCCGCGCGGCCGTGCTCGACGATGAAGCGGGTGGTGGTCTCGTCGCACAAGCCGCCGCCGGCGATCAGCGTGTCGCTGACATGGTTCTCGACGCTGTCCGCCGAATCGAGCACCGCCGCGATGCCGCCCTGCGCGTAGTCGCTCGCGCCTTCCATCATCGATCGCTTCGCGATCAGCGCGACCTTGCGCGTCTGCGCCAGGTTCAGCGCGACCGACAGACCGGCAAGACCGCTGCCGACGATCGCCACATCGAAATTCATCTTGCTTCTCCGTTTCCGCGCTGTCGTCCGCTGGCTTCCCTCGTGCCGGCGCGGCCTGGCAGAGGAAGGCAGAGCATACCGCGATCCATGTGGCAATGTGTCACGGCAAAGACAAAAAGACGGCACCCGCGTGACGCGGCGCAGGGCCGGCGCGCGCGGAAAACAAAAAGCCCCGCGAGAGCGGGGCTTTTCGTGTCATCAGGCCAGGGAGGCGAAGATTACTTGATCTTCGTTTCCTTGTACTCGACGTGCTTGCGAACGACCGGATCGAACTTCTTGATCAACATCTTTTCCGGCATGTTGCGCTTGTTCTTGGTGGTCGTATAGAAGTGACCCGTGCCAGCGGTCGACTCCAGCTTGATCTTGTCGCGTGCGCCCTTCGCCATTTTCGTGCTCCTTGGACTTAGGCTTCGCCGCGTGCGCGCAGGTCAGCGAGCACGGAATCGATGCCGTTCTTGTCGATCAGGCGCAGGCCGGCGTTCGAGACGCGCAGACGCACCCAGCGGTTTTCGCTTTCCACCCAGAACCGGCGGTTTTGCAGATTCGGCAGGAAGCGACGCTTCGTTTTGTTGTTGGCGTGGGAAACGTTGTTGCCGCTCATCGGCGCTTTCCCAGTTACTTGGCATACGCGTGCCATGAGAGCACTCCTAATACGCTGAATTCGGGTTCAATCGCCGATGAAGTTTCTTCGCTCAACGACTGCGGACCGCTGCCGTCTTGGAAAGACCGAGCCACACTGGATGGCCAGACCTCTCGTCCCTTCTTTGGCTTCAGAACTGGTTGGAAAAAAGTCAGACGGCGATTCTAACAGAAAAAATTCTGGAAAATCAACCCAATTTCCGGTGTCGATCGACCGGGCCCGCCTGACGGGCCCGGCGCGGCATTGCCTCGAACGGGGCCATATCAGAGCAGCCCCGCCTGGGCAAAGGAGAAGGTCTCGCTCTCGCCCACCACGATGTGATCGGTCAGCCGCACGTCGACCAGCGCGAGCGCGTCGCGCAGCAACTGCGTGAGGCGACGGTCCTCGGCGCTGGGCCGGACCACGCCGGAGGGGTGATTATGCGCCACGATCAGCGCCGCCGCACCGGATTCCAGCGCGCGCCGCACGATTTCGCGCGGATAAACGGCCATCCGCGTGAGCGAGCCGATGGTGCTTTCCTCGAGTTCGAGCAGGCGGTGCTGGGCGTCCAGGTAGAGGCAGAGGAAGGTTTCGCGCTGGCGCGTGCCGATCTTCAGCCGCAGGTAGTCGCGCACGGCGCCCGGCGAATCGACCTGCGAGCGCGCGCGGGCGCGCTCCACCAGCGCGCGGCGCACCAGCTCGGTGGTGGCGATCAGTACCGCCGCGCGTGCCTCGGCAATACCTTCGACGGCCTGGATCTCCTGGTGCGAGGCGTCGAGCAGCGCGCGCAGCGAGCCGAATTTCTTGAACACGCGCAGGGCGGTGTCGCCGCTGCGGCCGAAGCCGATCCCGTTGCCGATCAGCAGCGCGACCAGCTCCACGTCGGTGACCGCGTCGGCGCCGCGCTGGAGCAGGCGTTCGCGGGGCAGGTTCTTGCACTCCTCCTTGCCCAGGCGCTTCTTGCGCTTGCGAGGGGCGCCGGCTGAACCGGCCGGCGTCGCGACGGGCCTGGCGGCGGCCGGCGCGACCGCCGCCAGCGCGGGCGCCGCCTCGGCGGCCCGTGCCGCCGGCGCGCAGGGGGATTCTGGCGATTCGGGCGCGTCATGGCACGCGCCGCTCGGATTCGAAGGCATCCGCTGTTCTCCGGTGACGAGCGCGCAACACCGGGCGAGGCCGGCCGCGGGGCGACATTCCGCCCCGAGCGCTCAGGTGACTTACAATAGGGGTTTTGCGCTGTGCCGCCCGGCGGCGGACTGAACGAGTAAACATGAGCCTCATCGATATTTCAGAAGTGAAGCCCGGTTCCCACGTCACGCTTCATTACCGGCTTGCGCTCGCCGATGGTGCCGACATCGTCAACACCTTCGCCGACAAGCCGGCCACCCTGCTGCTCGGCGCCGGGCAGCTCGCGCCGGCACTCGAGAACATTCTGCTCGGCCTGAAGTCGGGGCACCACTCGACCTTCCAGCTAGGGGCAGGCGAGGCCTTCGGTCCCCGCAATCCGGAGATGATCCAGCGCGTGTCGATGAAGACGCTGCGCGAGAACGGCATGGTCGGCGAGGATTTCACGCCCGGCGACCTGATCGAGTTCAATGCGCCTGACGGCGGCCGCTATGCGGGCGTGCTGAAGGAAGTGGGCGAGACCTCGGCGCTGTTCGACTTCAATCACCCGCTGGCGGGGCAGGCCATTACGTTCGAAGTGAAAATCATCGGGATTCTGTAACCATGAGCATTACCGATACGCTGTCCGGCCCGACCGTCGCGGCCGACGCCGAAATCCTGCTCGCCCAGCCGCGCGGCTTCTGCGCCGGCGTCGATCGCGCGATCGAGATCGTCGAGCGCGCGATCGCGATGCATGGCTCGCCGATCTACGTGCGTCACGAGATCGTGCACAACAAGTACGTGGTCGAGGATCTCAAGAAGAAGGGCGCGATCTTCGTCGAGGAACTCGAGGAAGTGCCCTCGGGCAACACCGTGATCTTCAGCGCGCACGGCGTGTCGAAGGCGGTGCGCGACGAGGCCGACGTGCGCGGCCTGCGCATCTACGACGCGACCTGCCCGCTGGTCACCAAGGTCCACGTCGAGGTCGCGAAGATGCGCCAGGACGGCGTCGACATCGTGATGATCGGCCACAAGGGCCACCCCGAGGTCGAGGGCACGATGGGCCAGGTCGAGCGCGGCATGCACCTGGTCGAGAGCGTCGAGGACGTGCTCGCGCTGGAGCTGCCCGATCCCGAGCGCGTCGCGCTGGTCACGCAGACCACCCTGTCGGTGGACGACGCGGCCGAGATCATCGCCGCGCTCAAGCGCAAGTTCCCCGCGATCCGCGAGCCGAAGAAGCAGGACATCTGCTACGCCACGCAGAACCGCCAGGACGCGGTCAAGTTCATGGCGCCCCAATGTGACGTGGTGATCGTGGTCGGCAGCCCGAACAGCTCGAACTCGAGCCGGCTGCGCGAGGTCGCGGAAAAGCGCGGCGTGGAAGCCTATATGGTCGATTCCCCGGACCAGATCAACCCGGCCTGGGTGGCCGGCAAGCGGCGCATCGGCGTGACGGCCGGCGCCTCGGCGCCCGAGGTGCTGGCCCAGGCCGTGATCGCGCGGCTGCGCGAGCTCGGCGTGCGCAACGTGCGCGCGCTCGAGGGCATCGAGGAAAACGTCTCGTTCCCGCTTCCGCGCGGGCTCAACCTGCCGCCCGCGGTCTAAGGTTCGATCCTTTTCATTCGTCGGATCCATTCCCCGATCCGATCGTCCCCCGACAAAGCGCGCCACTCGGCGCGCTTTTGTTTTGCCTTTCGGTTTTGCTTTCGTTCTTCGTTTTGCAACTGCTCGCTTCGCATAAGGTGCAACCCGGTTGCGATGATTTTGCGTCCATTTCATAAAAAAATGGTTGCAATGCAGGAAAACCCTGTCGAATCAGGAATATTGGTCGTCCTGAAATTGGAGTTACAATGCGCGCGTTTTCAGGCCGTAATGCATTGCAGACGAGGTTTTTGCAGTGTGCAGGAGACCGATTTAATGCAACAGGAGTTGGCCGTTGCCCCCTCCGTGACGGGCAGGGTTGCAATCCTTCGCGTAGCGCGGGAACGGGGTACGGCGGCGCATGTCGGCGCGATGGTCATCGAGGTGGCCGGGCGCCGGCCGGACGACGAGCTTGGTGCTGGTCGCGGCGCGTCGAACGGGAAGCAGCACAACGGGAAGCAGAACGACAACGAGGTCTGTTTGGGGATCGAAGCAATGCATGCGCGTGGCCTGAGGGCCGCGCGGGTCCGCTCGGCGGACCCGGAATGGCCGGTGCCGATTGCAATGGGCATGCAAATTGCTGATTTGTCGGGGCAGAACGGAAGCTGCCGCGCGGGCCGCGCGGCGCATCAGGCCAGCCCGCTTCGGGCGCCCGGCATTCTTGGCGGTTTGGGTATTGTGCGGAATACGTTTTTCTTGAATCGGCCGGCCGGCGCGGCAGCGCGGGCGGGCGAGACGGCGGGCAGGATCGATGCACCAATGATGTGCGTCACGATGCCCGTCTTCGGGGCAGGAATTTCCGGCGGCGCGATGCGCGGCGCCGGATCCGCCGCGATCGCGCCAGACGCGACGCGGCAAGCTCGCCACGCCGTCGATGCGCTCGCATCGGCGGCGGGCGGGTCGGCCGCCGGGCAGCAGGCCGGCGCCGCCGACATCAGGCCGACGCGGCGTGCCGCGCGGTCGTGCCGGAACGCGAGCCGGCAGGACGAGCGCATCGCAGCGCGCGCCACTCACCTCATGTCCGTTCCACGGGTTCCGTTCGCTCGCCGTCCGGCGGCGGGCGTGCGCTCGGGCGCGGACAGGCGGCAGGCGGCGTACCTGGGTGTAAGGATGCCTAACGACTTCATGGAGGCCAGGATCAACGTCCTCGATGTCGTGACGATGTAGCGACGGGACTCGTGACGGCACCGGAATCGTGCGGTGCCGTTTTTGTATCCGTCCCGGCGGCAGGCCGTGGTGTACCAGCCACGCGAGGCGCGCCGGGACGTCATCACCCTTATCGGTATTTATTCGTACCCGCAGTGCCGTCGAGAGCGTGTATCCCTCGCCTACCCGCGTGGAGCAGCGTCTGTCCGACGGCACGGACCAAGGAGCTTTTAATGGATATTTTCGTCCAGCAGGTCATCAACGGGCTGGTGCTCGGCAGTGTGTACGCCATCATCGCGTTGGGCTACACGATGGTGTACGGCATTCTCGGCATCATCAACTTCGCGCACGGCGACGTGCTGATGATCGGCGCCATGGTGGCGCTGTCGGCGATCACGGTGCTGCAGAACCACTTCCCGGAACTGGGCAACGTCGCGACCCTGACGATCGGCCTGGTGATCGCCGCCGCGGTCTGCGCCGCGGTCGGCTTCACCATCGAGCGCGTGGCCTACCGGCCGCTGCGCCGCGCGCCGCGCCTGGCGCCGCTGATCACCGCGATCGGCGTGTCGATCCTGCTGCAGACGGCTGCCATGATGATCTGGTCGCGTAACCCGCTGCCGTTCCCGCAGCTGCTGTCGACCAATCCGCTCAACGTGATCCACCCGACCGACACCACGCCCGGCGCGGTGATCTCGCCGACCGAAATCGTGATCATCGCGGTGGCCTTCATCGTGATGGCGGGCCTGCTGCTGCTGGTGCACAAGACCAAGCTCGGCCGTGCCATGCGCGCGATCTCGGAGAACCCGAACAACGCCAGCCTGATGGGCGTGAACCCGAACTTCGTGATCTCGGCGACCTTCATGATCGGCTCGGCGCTGGCCGCGCTGGCCGGCGTGATGATCGCCTCGGAATACGGCAACGTGCACTTCTACATGGGCTTCATCCCCGGCATGAAGGCCTTCACCGCGGCGGTGCTGGGCGGCATCGGCAACCTCGGCGGCGCGATGGTGGGCGGCGTGCTGCTCGGCCTGATCGAACAGCTGGGCGCCGGCTACATCGGCAACCTGACGGGCGGCGTGTTCGGCTCGAACTACCAGGACGTGTTCGCGTTCGTGGTGCTGATCATCGTGCTGGTGTTCCGTCCGTCGGGCCTGCTCGGCGAACGTGTGGCCGATCGCGCATAAGGAGACCAAGATGACTTCCATTCAACCGATCGAAACCTCGACCACGCTCGTCGAAGAGCGCAACCCCGCCAAGACCCTGGCCATCGGCGTGGTGCTGGCGATCCTGGTCGCCGCCGCGCCGTTCGTGATCGGCGCGGCCGGCGGCAACTACTGGGTGCGCGTGCTGGACTTCGCGATGCTGTACGTGATGCTCGCGCTGGGCCTGAACGTGGTGGTCGGCTTCGCCGGCCTGCTCGACCTGGGCTACATCGCGTTCTACGCGGTGGGCGCCTACGTCGCCGCGCTGCTGACCTCGCCCCACCTGACCACGCAGTTCGAGTGGATCGCCGCGATGTTCCCGAACGGCCTGCATACGCCGTACTGGATCGTGGTGCCCTGCGCGATGGCGCTGGCCGCGCTGGCCGGCGTGCTGCTCGGCGCGCCGACGCTGCGCCTGCGCGGCGACTACCTGGCGATCGTCACGCTCGGCTTCGGTGAAATCGTGCGGATCTTCATGAACAACCTGGATCGCCCGGTGAACATCACCAACGGGCCGCAGGGGATCACGGGCGTCGCGCCGCTGCACATCGGCGGTTTCAACCTGTCGCAATCGCACACGCTGTTCGGCTTCACGATCACCTCGGTGTACCTGTACTACTACGTGTTCGTGATCTGCTCGCTGCTGGTGATCTGGGTCTGTACCCGCCTGCAGCATTCGCGCATCGGCCGCGCCTGGGCCGCGATCCGCGAGGACGAGATCGCCGCCAAGGCGATGGGCATCAACACCCGCAACGTCAAGCTGCTGGCCTTCGCGATGGGCGCCTCGTTCGGCGGCCTGTCGGGCTCGATGTTCGGCGCCTTCCAGGGCTTCGTGTCGCCGGAATCGTTCACCTTCTGGGAATCGATCGTGGTGCTGGCCTGCGTGGTGCTGGGCGGCATGGGCCACATCCCGGGCGTGATCCTCGGCGCGGTGCTGCTGGCGGTGTTCCCGGAAGTGCTGCGTTCCACCATGGGCCCGCTGCAGCATGCGCTGTTCGGCCATGAGATCGTCGATACCGAAGTGATCCGCCAGGCTCTCTATGGCCTCGCCATGGTGCTGATCATGCTGTACCGCTCGGAAGGCCTGTGGCCGGCGGCGAAGCATGAGGACAAGATCGCCAAGATCACGAAGCGCAACGGCAAGAAGGCCGCGGTTCGCGCCTAACGCACGCTTACGGAGAAACAAGCAATGAGCGAGAACATTCGACTGTCCGTGACGGGCGTCAACAAGCGCTTCGGTGGCCTGCAGGCGCTGTCGGACGTCGGCCTGAAGATCCGCGAGGGCGAGATCTACGGCCTGATCGGCCCGAACGGCGCCGGCAAGACCACCTTCTTCAACGTGATCACCGGCCTCTACACGCCCGATTCGGGCGAGTTCAAGCTGGACGGCACCGACTACACGCCGACCGCCGTGCACGAAGTGGCGAAGGCCGGCATTGCCCGGACCTTCCAGAACATCCGCCTGTTCGGCGGCATGACCGCGCTCGAGAACGTGATGGTCGGCCGCCACGTGCGGACCAGGCACGGCCTGCTCGGCGCGGTGTTCCAGACGCCCTCGGAGCGCCAGGAAGAGCGCGAGATCAAGGAGCGCGCGATCGAGCTGCTCGACTACGTGGGCGTGCTGCAATACGCCGACTACACCTCGCGCAACCTCTCCTACGGCCACCAGCGCCGCCTGGAGATCGCGCGGGCGCTTGCGACCGATCCGAAGCTGCTCGCGCTCGACGAGCCGGCGGCCGGCATGAACGCGACCGAGAAGGTCGAGCTCACGCGCCTGCTCGACAAGATCCGCTCGGACGGCAAGACCATCCTGCTGATCGAGCACGACGTGAAGCTGGTGATGGGATTGTGCAACCGGATGACGGTGCTCGATTACGGCAAGGTGATCGCCGAGGGTCTGCCGCAGGACGTGCAGAAGGATCCGAAGGTGATTGAGGCATATCTCGGCGCAGGGGTGCACTGATGGCAGCGGCAATGTTGAAGGTTACGGGCTTGCAGGTGAACTACGGCGGCATCCAGGCGGTGAAGGGTGTCGACATGGAGGTTCGCCAGGGCGAGCTGGTCACGCTGATCGGCGCGAACGGCGCGGGCAAGACCACCACCATGAAGGCGATCACGGGTCTCAAGCCGTTCTCGGCGGGCGACATCCAGTACGACGGCAAGTCGATCAAGGGCGTGCCCACCCACGAGCTGCTCAAGCGCGGCCTGGCGATGGTGCCGGAAGGTCGCGGGATCTTCGCGCGCATGTCGATCCTCGAGAACATGCAGATGGGCGCCTACCTGCGCACCGACAAGGAAGGCATCAAGAAGGACGTCGAGCGCATGTTCGGCTTCTTCCCGCGCCTGCGCGAGCGGGCCACGCAGTTCGCCGGCACGCTCTCGGGCGGCGAGCAGCAGATGCTGGCGATGGCGCGCGCGATCATCAGCAAGCCCAAGCTGCTGCTGCTCGACGAGCCCTCGATGGGCCTCTCGCCGATCATGGTCGAGAAGATCTTCGAGGTGGTGCGCGAGATCTCCAAGGAAGGCCTGACGGTGCTGCTGGTCGAGCAGAACGCGCGTCTCGCGCTGCAGGCGGCCGACCGCGGCTACGTGATGGACTCGGGCACGGTCACCATGACCGGCAATGCCCGGGACATGCTCGACGATCCGAAGGTGCGCGCCGCCTACCTGGGCGAGTGACGCGATGAAGGCACGGCGCCGGTCGACAGGCCGGTGTCGCGCGGCACATGAAAAAGCCGCCACGGTGATGAGCCGTGGCGGCTTTTTTTCGTCCGGGCGGCGGCCTGGCCAACGCGGCCCGGCGCGGATCGTCGGGATGGCCTCAGGCCGTCATCGGCAGCCGCTTGCCGAACGAGACCAGCGGCTCGACCTGGTAGCCGAGCGCCGCGTAGAAGCGGCAGGCCTCGTCGTTGTCCTGCAGCACCTGCAGGTTGATCTTGCGGCAGCCCAGGGCGGCGAGCTCGGCCTCGGCGTGCGCCATCATCGCGCGGCCGATGCCGAGCCGGCGCGCATCGTTGGCCACCGCGAACGAATAGAGCCAGCCGCGATGGCCGTCGTAGCCCGCCATCACGGTGCCCACCAGGCGCGCGCCGCGCAGCGCGACGAAGAACAGCTCGGGCTGCGTGGCGAGCTTCATCTCGATCGCGAAGCGCGGATCTCGATGCGGCGCGCTGCGCTCCGAGTAGCTCGGGAAGGCCTCGATCCAGAGCGCGATCACCCGCTCGGTGTCGGCGCGCTCGAAGATCCGGATGCTCAGGTCCTCGTCGTCGGAATGCATGGTGGGCCTCGTCGTCCGATCAGAGCGTGTCGAGGATCGAGCGCAGCATCGCCATCATCTGGTCGATTTCCGCGTTCGTCACGTTCAGCGCCGGCATGAAGCGCAGCAGGTTGGGGCGCGCCGCGTTCAGCAGCAGGCCGTCCGGGCCCATGTCGCGCGCCTTCTCGACGATCTGCGGGCCGATGTCCTTGCCCAGCAGCAGGGCGCGCAGCAGGCCCTCGCCGCGCTCGCCCTCGAAGCCGCGTTCCTCCGACAGTTGCAGCAGGCTCTGCTTCAGGTAGTCGGCGCGCTCGCGCACGCTCTCGAGGAAGCCCGGCGCCACCAGTTGCGAGATCACCGAGTAGCCGGCCGCCGTCATCAGCGGGTTGCCGTTGTAGGTGCCGCCCTGGTCGCCGGCCTCGAACACCGCCACCTCGGCCTTGGCCAGCAGCGCGGCGAGCGGCACGCCGCTGCCGATGCCCTTGCCGAGCGTCATGATGTCCGGCTCGACGCCCGACAGCTCGTAGGCGAACAGCGTGCCGGCACGCCCGCAGCCGCTCTGCACCTCGTCGACGATCAGCAGCAGATTGTGCTTGCGGGTGAGCTCGCGCAGTTGCTGCATGAATTCGCGGGTGGCGGGGATCACGCCGCCTTCGCCCTGGATCGGCTCGAGCATCACGGCGACGGTCTTGCCGGTGATCAGCTTCTCGACCGAGGCGATGTCGTTGAGCTCGGCCTTCGGGAAGCCCGGCACCTGCGGCGCGTAGATCGTGTCCCAGCCGGGCTTGCCGCTGGCCGACATGGTGGCGAGGGTGCGGCCGTGGAAGCTGTGGTCGAAAGTGATGATCTCGTAGGCGCCGTCCTTGAACTTGCGGCCCCACTTGCGCGCGAGCTTGATCGCGCCTTCGTTGGCCTCGGCGCCGCTGTTGGCGAAGAACACCTTGTCGAACACGCTGTGCTGCGTGAGCAGGCCGGCGAGCTTGGCCATCGGCTCGTTGTAGAAGGCCGGCGAGGGGTTCAGCAGGCGCTCGGCCTGGGTCTTCAGCGCCTCGACCACGCCGTCGTTGCAGTGGCCCAGGCTGTTGACCGCCCAACCCTGGATGAAATCCAGATAGCGCTTGCCGGTGTGATCGTAGAGCCAGGAACCCTTGCCGTGCGTGAACACGATGTCGGGGCGGTTCGTGATGTACATCAGCGAGTCGATCGGAAATTCGTTCAGAGGCATGGCAGCGAGCTCCAGCGGGTAGCGACAAGGGAAAAAAAGACAACAAAAAAGCCACGGAATGCCGTGGCTTGGTGGTTCGAACAGCTAGTGCGTAACGAAGAGGGGGTTACGCGTGCGTCCGTGACGAGCCGGCGGCAGCCATGAGGTGCGGCGAGCGGCGACGTCGGAGGGCGGACAGGAAGCGGTTCATGGCGCAAGCATACGGCATGACGCGGCAACAAGTAAACCGCTCGCTTGCGACAAACGAGTGTCGGCGCTGCATTTTCATGCCGGGCGCGACGCCGGCCGGGCATGAAGATGCGGCGCGAGCGGGCGGTTCGGACCAGGGTCCGCCGCCCGCCGCGTGCCTCAGACGGCGTGGGCCAGGTCGGCCGCGCTGGTGAAGGAGTCCGCGTAGAACTCCTCGGCCGGCAACTGGTGGTGGGCGGTGAAATCGCGCTGGGCCGATTCGACCATCACCGGCGCGCCGCAGGCATAGACCTGGAAATCGGACAGGTCGGGCAGGTCCTCCACCACGGCGCGGTGCACGAAGCCGGTGCGGCCGGTCCAGGCGTCGTCGGCGTCGGGCTCGGAGAGCACCGGCACGAACCGGAAGTTCGGGATCTCGCGCGCCCATTGCTCGGCCAGCTCGAACAGGTAGAGGTCTTTCTTGCGGCGCGCGCCCCAGTACAGGCGCATCGGCCGCGTGAAACCGCTATGCCGCGCGTGCTCGACGATCGCCTTGATCGGCGCGAAGCCGGTGCCCGAGGCCAGCAGCACGATCGGCTTTTCCGAATCCTCGCGCAGGAAGAAGGTGCCGAGCGGCCCCTCGAAGCGCAGGATCTCGCGTTCCTTCATGGTGTTGAAGACGTGGTCGGTGAACTTGCCGCCGGGCAGGTGGCGGATATGCAGCTCGACCGGGCCTTCCTCGTGCGGCGCGCTGGCCATCGAGTAGCTGCGGCGCGAGCCGTCCTTGAGGATGAACTCGATGTACTGGCCCGCCAGGTACTGCATGCGCTCGTTGGCCGGCAACTGCAGCTTCAGCACGATCACGTCGTCGGCGCGCCGCTCGATCACGTTGACGCGGCAGGGCAGCTTCTTGACCTGCACGCCGTCGACGCCGGCGATCTCGCGCACGTCGATCTCGAGGTCGCACTGGGCGGTGGCGCAGCAGAGCAGGGCCAGCCCGCGCGTGCGCTCGTCGTTGGACAGCGCCGAGGCCGCATGCGGGCGCTGCTCGACCTGCCCCTGGACGATCTGCCCCTTGCAGGAGCCGCAGGCGCCGTTCTTGCAGCCGTAAGGCAGATGCACGTTCTGGCGCAGCGCGGCTGCCAGCACGGTTTCGTCGGCCTCGACCTGGAACTGTCGACCGCTTTGCTTGAGGATTACGTTGAATGCCATAAGTCCATGAACCAAAAGTGGGGACCGTGCGAATCGGGCACGGCGGCTACAATGTTTGCGCTACGAATTCCGGTAACACCATGATTGCGACACGAATCCTGCGCCGCTCGCGCGTCCTGATCGTCGGCTGCGGCGATGTGGGCATGCGCTGCGTCGAACAGTTGCGCGCGCGGGCTCGTCCGCCGCGAATCATCGCGCTGACCAGCCAGCCGGCGCGGCGCGCCGAACTGGCCGCCGCGGGCGTGGTGCCGGTGGTCGGCGACCTGGACCGGCCGGCGACGCTGGCGCGGCTC